>JBATAS010000299.1:0-1925 GCA_049661965.1 Ferruginibacter sp.
TGTTTACTGGCTTAGTTTTATTGCCTTGCTGGTTGCCGGGCTATGTGATGCCGTTAGTGTGGTGGTACGTGGCACCATATTACAGTTATTTACTCCCGACGAATTAAGAGGACGGGTGGCTTCCATCAATCTGATCTTCATTAATTCCAGTAATGAACTTGGCCAGTTTGAAAGCGGCGTTACCTCACGAATATTTGGCACCTTACCGGCCATTATGTTTGGTGGTGGCATGTCGGTATTGGTGGTTGCAGCCACCTGGATTAAGTTTCCTAAGTTGCGGAAGCTTGAATATTAGTGAGCGAAGTCGAATTATATTATTGCCAATTTCGAGCGTAGTCGAGAAATGGGTTTGCCAAAAAACTGTTTTAATACCAGCTTTATATTTCCATAGCATCATCGTTGCGTCGCAATCCTTTCTTCGGCACACCTTTGAGGAACTATAATAGTATTGCTACATATTATTTTAATACAAGAACTTGTGTATATTTATAATCCCTGCAAAGCAAAATTATTCGAGTTATGAAAAAGTCAAAATGCACAAAGAAACAATGTAACTTATTCAAATACCTAGCAATTGATAAAATAAAAATATTTTTCACTCTTGTAATTATACTGTCAACCCTATCTGCATCATCGCAAAAAAAGTCTGATACATCCTATACCTATATCCCCTATGATAATATTGAAGGGCAGGATGCAGCACAAGGTTTTGCAAACTCGAATAAACAAAGTAGTTTTTTTTGGGGATCGTCATTCGATTATGCGGTTTTTGAATTTACAAACATTTTTAAGGCTTCATTAGTTGATAAAAAAGAGCAAAAAAAGGAACAACAAAGATTGGAAAAAGCTAAACAGCAGTCCTTGGCTAAATTGGCAATTATTAAGACACAATATTCAGAATATTCTAAGTTTCCAGAAACAATTGTTGATGGATGGCATATGGTCATAGCAACTGACAATTTAAATTTCTGTAAAGAAGCCAAAGTGTTGGTTAAAGATAACAGAGTGATCAAATTCATCATTGATAATTATATCCCAATGAATTTTATGCCAACTCGAGATATAAAGAATGGAAAGAATGTTATCACACTAAAAAATTTCAACAGTGAACAACTTAATATCCTGGAACTTTATTTTTTATACGACTTGGAGAGACCTCAACTTGTTCCAGAACCAATAAAGCCTGGATATGTATGTTTTTGGACAGATGTTAAAAAATGTGATGAAATTGAAATTAGACTTAATGATGCTCTTTTAGATAGAATTACTGTTAGTAATAAATCTAAACCGGATTGTTTTAGTAACGGCACCGTATCAAGAATTTTGAAACCAGGTAAATATTATGTTGTAGCTCGTGGAGGAGGAAAAGGTTATGTTTGGAGAGGTACCATTGATGTTAAAGAAAATATGTGTTTGTTATATTATTTTAAAAAATCTCATACTGAATAATGACTATTGTTAGATAACAATAGAAATGAAAGTAAACCGATTTGTATCAGACATAAATAAACATTATCTAATCTAAATGAAGCTTATTAATCATAGCAAGCTGCTTATCCGTGTATTTCTTTTTATAATTATTGCTTCCTTCATTGGCTGTAAATCCACACCAGATTTAAAACCCCAAGAAGGATATGTAAATGTAAAGGGCGGTAAAATTTGGTATCGTATTTTAGGTGAAGGAAAAGGCACACCAATCCTGATGTTACATGGAGGGCCCGGTGGTACCAGCAAATCGTTTTATCAATTTGCATCATTGGGTAATGACAGGCCCGTTATCCTGTTTGATCAGCTTGGCAGCGGCCGCTCAGGTTATCACACAGATACATCATTACTTAAAGTTGAAAACTTTGTTGAGCAGGTTGACGAATTAAAAACATCGCTGGGTTTAAAAGAATTTTATTTACACGGCCACTCCTGGGGCA
>JBATAS010000300.1:0-1525 GCA_049661965.1 Ferruginibacter sp.
GGATGGTCGTTGGCGGTGACAGTATTACACTTTGGTCGCGCGCAGGGCTTCTTGGCATGGCGGTACCGCTCACGATTATCGCTACCGTTTCCGTTACGGCGGTCTTTTATTTCAAGAGCGCATCCAAAACATTTGCGGAGGACGTGTAATGCCTAGCCCCGCGATACGAGTCACCGATCTGCATAAAGATTTTGTGTTGCCGCAGCACCGCAACAAGTCAGTAAAACAAGCGTTTATCAGTATATTTCGTAAGCACAAGCCCACAAAACAACATGTTCTGAACGGCGTTTCTTTTACTATAGAAAAGGGTGATTTTTTTGGGATAGTCGGACGTAATGGTTCTGGTAAGAGTACGCTTCTAAAAATTCTGGCGGGAGTATATTATCCAACAGCAGGAACGGTAGAGATTGCAGATAAATTAACACCTTTTATCGAGCTCGGCGTTGGGTTTAATCCAGAGCTATCGGGTAGAGACAATGTGTATTTGAATGGGGCGCTCCTCGGCTTCACCAGGAAGCAAATGACGGCAATGTATGATGACATTGTTTCATTCGCTGAACTTGGCCCCTTCATGGACCAGAAGCTTAAAAATTACTCGTCAGGTATGCAGGTCAGGCTCGCCTTCTCGATTGCCATAAAAGCGAAGAATGACATACTTATATTTGACGAAGTACTTGCGGTCGGTGACGAGGCATTCCAACGTAAATGCTACGATGTCTTCGACCAATACAAAGCGAGCGGCCAAACTGTTGTGCTCGTAAGCCACGACATGAATGCAATAAAGAATTTTTGCAATAAAGCGGTTCTTATTAGCGACGGAAAAATTATAGAGAGGGGCAGCCCACAAGAAGTCGCTACTACGTATAGTCTTCTCAATCAGCTTAGTACTGACTCTGATACAGATATACGTAACCAGAAACTGAAGTTGAAACAGAAGAAAAACTACACGAACGTAATTGTACGTAACGGGTTGCAAAAGGAAGTCCAGAGTTTTAGGTGCGGTGAGGCGGCAACATTCGACATACAAATAAAAGATCTGAAACCGGAAGACTATGAAAGCATTGGTCTTACGATAGTGAAGCAATCCGGCGAGCATATTGGCGGGCTGAACAGCAGAATATATGCGGACAAATCCTGGAAAAAGAACGGCCGGATCGCGCTCGAGGTTGACCTTGATATCATGCCCGGAAAGTACCACACTCTCGTAGAAGTATTTTCAAAACCCGGCGCAGCGCTGCAGAGCGGCGACGGTCCGCAGTTTGAGGTTATTAAAACCGAAAAGGTCGACTGGAGTGGACTCACGAAACTTCGAGCGAAATGGATAAATAAAGAATGAAAGAGCCAAAAGTTCTAGGCCCGAAAGATGCGCAGCAGGAGCTAGAGGATCAAACCACTGAGCAGCAAAAAGAAATTGCCGAATTGCACGAGAAAGTCTACTTGCTCCAAGAAGAGCTGATGGCGTTACGTAACGCACGACTGCTCGGCAAGATCATCAATGCACGGGAGTTTGTGGGTGGGAAGGCGT
>JBATAS010000301.1:0-2469 GCA_049661965.1 Ferruginibacter sp.
TAAAAATATTGTATGAGTTTCGGCAAAAAGATGAATAAAATCAGGCGTTTCAGCTGTTGAAACATATTGAGCAGATATGTCTTCATGTAACAAGTCCATATAATTTTCCGGTGCATGAAATACCAAAACTTTCATGGCAGGTTTTATACCTAATTTTTTAAGCAGCGGCGTTCCTGAGTATCCGACATCTTGCATAAAACTGTTTTATAATTCTCAATTAACAGCAATCCACAGCTTTCCACATTCAATTCACAGCCAAATTTGTCATTTTCGGCCTATAATCACTGTGAGAAAGTGATACGGCTGTGTGGATAAAAAACTTTTCCCAAATTGTGTTCGTAAAGTGGGAAAAAGTGTTATTTTGTGGTAATATCTGTTACAAATCAAACTAAATACCTGAAAATGATAGGTTTCCTCGGTGAATATGAGGCCACTTTAGATGCTAAAGGACGCTTTCTTTTACCTGCAGGCTTTAAAAAGCAACTGCCGGAAGAGGGCGCTACGCATTTTATCATCAACAGGGGTTTTGAAAAATGCCTGACACTATATCCCCAGCAAAGTTGGGATCCTATATTTTCTGAAATCAGCAAACTCAATGATTTTGACCCAAAAGTAAGAGAATTCAGGCGGTATTTTTTAAACGGTGCCACACAGTTAGACCTGGATTCAGCAGGCCGTTTACTGGTGCCTAAAAACCTGACCGAACATGCAGGGCTTGAAAAAGAAATTGTATTGGTTTCGGCAGTTAACAAAATTGAGATATGGGATAAAAGTAAGTATATGCAGTTCTTTGAAACTTTTACACCACAATTATTCAGTGATTTGGCAAATGAAGTAATGAACCGGAAAGAAAGTATTTAGGAGTTTGTAATTAATAAAATGGAATGAGTAAAAAGACAACCGACATACAAATTCCCAATTCCCAATTCCCAAACTATCACACGCCGGTTTTACTGAATGAATGCCTGGAAGGATTAAACATTCAGCCTGCCGGTACTTATGTTGATTGTACTTTTGGCGGTGGCGGACATAGCCTTGCCATTTTGCAACAACTGAATGAAAACGGAAAACTGATTGTTTTTGATCAGGATGAAGATGCCAGGAGAAATTTGCCTGATGATAAACGGATAATATTTGTTCCGCAAAACTTCAGGCACCTGCAACGGTTTTTGCGGTTGCATAAAGCAACTAAAGTTGATGGCATACTTGCCGATCTGGGTGTTTCCAGTCACCAGTTTGATGAAGCCGACCGTGGATTCTCTATCCGGTTTGATGCAGCGCTTGATATGCGTATGGATCAGCGGCAGACAATTACAGCTGCAGATATACTTAAAACTTTTTCCGAAATACAGTTGCATAAAATGTTTGAGCAGTATGGCGAAGTAACCAATGCAAAAACGCTGGCAAAAACAATTGTTGCACAAAGAGCGATTAAACCTATCCGCACCATTAACGAATTTAAAACTGCAGTACAGGCAGTGGTAAAAGGAAATCCTAATAAATATTTTGCACAGGTCTTTCAGGCATTGCGTATTGAAGTGAATGATGAACTGGGAGCCCTGAAAGACTTACTGGAGCAGACAGCAACAGCATTAAACAGTGGAGGAAGAGTTGCCATCATCACTTTTCATTCGCTGGAAGACAGGTTGGTTAAAAATTTTTTCAGAGATGGCACATTTGGAGATATAGCTATTGATGATGTTTACGGTCATCGGTTTGAAAATCCTTTTACCGTGATTACAAAAAAACCTGTTACCGCAACAGATGAAGAACTAAAAGAAAATACCAGATCGAGAAGTGCAAAGTTGAGGGTGGCGGAAATGAAATAAATATAAAAGTTTTAAAAGAAAATACCAGATATAAAATATTAATGCCGGACGAAGAAAAAAATATACCAGAACCACAGCCAGCAGGTACAAAGACCGACTGGAAGAAATATATCAGCCATAAGTGGGTGGTAAGAAATATTCCTTTCTTCCTGTTTTTAACACTGCTGGCAGTGCTATATATATAACGGGCATTATACTGATAAACTCATCTTAAAAATAAGTACAACCGAAAAACAGATTAAAGAACTGGAATACGAGTATAAAACAATTAAGAGTGATGTGATTTTCAGAAGTAAGGCAAGTGAGCTGATTAAGGCAGTAGAACCATTGGGGCTAAAAGAATTGATTGAGCCCCCTGTTGTATTAGGTAAAGAAGTTAAAAATAAATAAGACAAGAAGTATAATAATTGGAAATAAAAAAAGACATATTATGGCGGGTTTATCTGAGTTTTCTGGGGATTGTAGTCCTTGGGTTAATTGTGGTTGGCAAAGCATTCTATATTCAGCGGGTAGAAGGTGACTTCTGGACGAATATGGACAGCAGTATGCACCTGAAGTATTTACCTATTGATGCTGAACGTGGTACTATTTACAGCGAAGATGGAAACATGCTCAGTACCTCTATTCCTGTTTTTGATGT
>JBATAS010000302.1:0-1813 GCA_049661965.1 Ferruginibacter sp.
CTGCATCACTCAATGATTGTTCATTGATCAATAACACAATCGGTTTATCGGCTACAGCATAATTACTTTGTATCGTTTTTTTACCTTCCCTGTACTTCCATTGCAGGTACGAACGCTGCGACAGGAATTTCAATACTTCATCATGTACATTACCACCTGTGTTGTATCTAAGGTCAAGAATTAAAGCATCTTTATTATTCAGCTCCTGTGTCATGTCAATAATAAATTTTTCCAGTTCGGGTGTGCCCATATTCTTCATGCAGGAATAAGCAATACGGTTCTTGCTTCTTTCATTAACCCGTTGCTGATTATTATCAATCCACGCTTCATACAGGTCGTTTACCAAACTGGTTTGTGGATGAATTTTTACTTCAAAGTTTTTTGAGCCACGGGCAAATTCCAGTTTTATTTCTTTATCAACCGATGGCTTGCTGAAATAATAATTCCGGTCGGTATTTCTATCCACTGTTTCATCATTAACTTTTACCAGTACATCGCCGGGTAAAATGTCAATCGCTTTTTTATCAGCAGCAGTTCGCTTAACAATATATTTTACTTTATAAGGATCATCATTTTCAAAAATGATCCCTGTTTCCATAGTTCTGTTGGTCAGTTCAACTTTTTCATCATCGCCACCTGTATTAAATCCCTGGTGGCTTGAGTTGAGTTCACCCAGCATATCATTCAGCAACATCCGCATATCGGCACGGTTATTCAACTTTGCAATAAAAGGTTCGTATTTTTCTTTTGTCTTTACCCAGTTAAGGCCGTGAAAATTTTCATCATAATAATTGATCTCCATTTTTGCCCAGGCTTCTTCAAACATTTGTGCAAACTCAGCCTGCAGGTTTCTCCTGAAAGTGTAACTGATCTTAACAGCATCGGTTTTATTGGCATCAACATTCAACTTAAAAATATCGCCCCTGGCAAGCAGATAAAATTTATCACTTACCGTAACAATATCAAAACCAAAAGCACCATCAGTACCGGCAATTTTTTCTGTCTTGTTTTCTTCAAAAGGCTCAATAACTGTTTTCCATAAACCCGGTTTGCCTTCATCGTGGTTACTGGCATAAAACACAATTGTTTTTTCGCCTTTTTGATAAACAGCAACCAGCCCCTGTGACCCGAAAGAAGGACTAACCTGCTCTATCCTTTCCATGATACGCTCCATATCAATATGTACAATTACACTATCAGCCTTTGATGCAGCTTTTTTAGCAGTGTCTTTCTTTTCTTCTTTAAACAGCTCGTTGAATTTATCAGAAACATAAGGTTCATCAATATTCTCCAACGCAATCCGATAAATGCTGGGGTTCTGCAATCCGAAAGGATACGAAGGTTTTAACCGTGCAGAAGCAAAATAAATATACTTACCATCGGCCGACCACATTGGGTCAGTTTCGGTAATAGAGGTATTGGTAATATCAATTGTCTTTTTGGTTTGCATATTATACAGCATAATATCCTGCTCAAAACCACGGAAAGCTGTAAAAGAAATGTATTGATCGTTTGGCGAAAAAAATGGTTGCGAATTATTAAAGCCCCACAATTCATCCTGTACCAGCAATTCATGCTTCAGGCTTTTCAGATCAAGTAAACGCACTTCGTTACGGCCACACAGGTATACGGCCTGTGTTCTTTTTTTATTAACCGAAATAGCCCGGTTGTCTTTTTTATCATTAGTTATTTGTTTTAAACCGCCGCTGCCATCAGCGGCAATAGTAAATAAATTCAAATAACCGTTTTGTGTCTGGTTGAAAAGCAAAGTTCTGTTATCACTCAGCCATTTTACTTCTGTAACCCGTTGAGC
>JBATAS010000303.1:0-7451 GCA_049661965.1 Ferruginibacter sp.
AATTATATCCTTGCCATTTATCGGTTAAAAAAACAATAGCCAGCAAAAAATAATAAGGTGTAATAATTCCAAACAATGCAATGAGCCATTCGGTAAGCTTGAACGGCCGGGTTATGGCCAGGCCAAAGATCACTAATGCAACAAATGCCAATGACGGAAAGTAAAAGAAGGTGCAGCAACCAATGGCTATTCCTATATTAAACAATACGGATTTAGGCTTTGGGTTATTATACAGTCCACTCATTTTAGACCATACCCAGATCAGGAAACTGTTTATAATAAGTGGAGAAGATAACAGGTTCCACTCCATAAACAATGAAGTAATGAGCAGGTAACTCATACCCGTTAAATAATTTGGCTTATGCATGATACGCTGATCATTAACCAGCTTATTAAAATAAACAGCCTGGGTAAATAGTAATATAAAAGATATACATGAATAAGTAACGGGCAGTCCTTTACCGACAGGTTCCAGCCAGTTTAAAACAGCCTTATATAAAAATCCATCAATAGGTTGTGGTTGTGGTACAGTGGGATGAAGGAACATGGGCAACTTCAGCAATAGCCCATATATTAACAGCAAAAAATTATTATAAGAATTATTGGTTTTAAAGGTACCGGTCACTTAATTAATAATTGACATGATAAAATAATTGTTCAGCAAAAATGAGCAATTATTGTTACTTGATGAAAACTGTTTGCTTTCAGTTACCGAATTACCGGAAAAAATTAAAAATCAATTTTGGCAAAACAAATATTATTGCGGAAAGCACAGGGTATGATTAATTGCCTGGACCCTACCTGTTTGCTGAGGCTTGGCATAAACTCGTAACCCCTTTGCTGGCTTTTTAAAGTTGGATACCTGTTTAATATTCCATCAGGCGATAATCCCTGGTTAGATACAATTTCGTTTTTTTTGTCTTGGTTGAACAAAAAATGTATTTCGCTACCCGAAGTCATGGTTGAAAAAGAAAGAAAATTTTCATCATTATCGTCGAACTGGTCCTTGCGGATAATTTTACTCCATTCAGGTTGTCCGGTTTTACTTATACTTAATACAAATATATTTTCGCAGTAATAGCGGGTAGTTTGATTACCATAACTGCTTAAGGGCCTGTAGTAACCTCTATAAGGGCTATAATAATAACCTCCCGAAGAAAGTGAATAAGGATTGTACAGGTAGTCGTAGCGGTTGAAATTATTATTTCCTCTTGTATCGGTGGTATAATCTTCGGCAGCAAGTATAAAACCACCATCTCCTTTAACAACAATCTGGCGAATGAAGAAATTATCAAACGCAAAACGCAGCATACCACTTGATTTTGCTTCGGCTCTTATTGAATCATATAATTCGGTAAACTGCGAAGCATAAGTTTTTGCAGCTGCATTATCGTAAATATAACTAAACAGCCCTTCAATACTGCCGCGGTTTTTACGGTAATAAAAAGTGTTAGTAATATACCTGTTATTCAGGTTATCAATCTTAAGTTTAACTTCATCAATATATTTTCCATCCAGTTCAATATTATGTATGGCAAAAGTATCGGCTGAAGCTTTCTTGGTAATCAGGTTCAGGTAATTACTGTTATCCCGGTTACCCGATTGCCTGGCATAGGTAAAAACAAAGTCTCCGTTATTAGCCAGTAAAAAATTATCATAGCTTTCTTTACGGTCGTTATAATTGGCCAGGTACCTGTTGCGGCTTAATAAATTCATTTGGTTATCGAACAGGATTGTAGCCATGTTAAACTTCTGATACCGGGTTTGTATTTTAAAGATCATGATCTTCTGCCTGTCTTCACTACTGATGGTAGTGTAAATTTTATTATCCGACATAACAGGTATACGGGTTGTATCCAGTTCAACCGGTTCTGACAATTGCCTGGCATTATCATCCATCTTTACGGCCATGCAATGCAGAATTGTCCCCTTCTGATATTGATAGATCATATAAAAATGATCAGCATAGGCAACAAAATCTATATTGAAAGTTCTTTCGGGTACAAAATCAAGCCGTACCGTTTCCAGGCTGTTCATGTCGTTATCAAAAATATTTATCTTATGCTTCCACCTTATATTTTTATACACCAGTATCTTATTCTTTATTTTACCAATAATCTCAAAATTAATATCCCGGGTATCTTCACGTTCGTAATCGGAATATTTGATAGTTTGTGCCTGAATGGCTACCGGTGCCAGAAATAAGATGAGTATTAAGAAAAAATATATACGGGTCATGCAATAAAACTTTGATATTAAAATTACGACTTAAAAACCAATGACTGTAAATTACACACAACAAGATGTAACGGATTTTGTTTTTACATAACAGATTTTAACTTTTTATATGAAGCAGACTGTTTTGATTACAGGCGGTAGCGGCCTGGTTGGAAATACACTTAAAAAAGCCTTACTCCTGAAGGGATACAGGATTATAGTGCTTACCAGAAACATTTCGGAAAAACGCCCGGAAGAGAATGTCAGTTATGCATTGTGGGATATAAAAGAAAAAAAGATTGACCTGAAAGCGGTTGAAGAGGCTGATTATATAGTGCATTTGGCAGGAGCCGGCGTTGTAGCCAAAAAATGGACAACAGTCTATAAAAAAGAAATTATAGAAAGCCGCACAGAAAGCAGCCGGTTGATTTGCGATACATTAAAAAATAATACTAATAAAGTAAAAGCTGTCCTCAGTGCCAGTGCAATTGGATTTTATGGTCCGGATACAGATTCGGGCAATGCATTTACTGAAACTGATAAAGCAGATGATAGTTTTTTGGGCCGTACCTGTAAACTTTGGGAAGAAAGTATTAACCCTGTTACTAAACTGGGTAAGCGTTTGGTAAAACTAAGAACCGGTATTGTACTCAGCAATAATGCTGGTGCGTTAGTTGAATTCAAAAAACCACTTCGCTTTGCTGTTGCAGCCATTTTAGGCAATGGCAAACAAGTAATAAGCTGGATACATATTGATGACCTTTGCCGCTTATTTATTGCAGCTATTGAAAATGACAATATAGAAGGAACATATAATGCTGCAGCCCCATTGCCCGTGAGCAACAAAAAATTAACAATAACATTAGCCAGGGCCATGAATGGTAAATTTTATATCCCTTTGTATGTACCAGCTTTTGTGTTGAAACTTATAATGGGAGAACGAAGTATTGAAGTGTTGAAAAGCACTACTGTCAGTTGCCAAAAAATATTAAATGCAGGGTTTACATTTACGTTTGATACCATTGAATCTGCGTTAGCTGATCTTACAAAAAAATAAACTTACAGATCAGCTTTCAACATTTTTCTTTTGCTCCACAAATAAAACAGTACCACATAAACCAATGCAAAAGCCAGAACAAGCATATTATTATCTTGAGGTATAATGCTTTTTGTCATACCCGAAAACTGATCCAGCGGCGAAGTAAGCAAACCATCAGAAGCATTCATGGGTAAATAATTGCCCAGGTTAGAAAGATCGGTACCTGAATCATTCTTAACCTTAACAGACAGAAAAAACAGCAGCATAGAAATACCGTTTTCAAAAATGGTATAAATGAAGAAGACAGCTATCGCAACTCCTGATTTTTTAGTAAGCAAGGCTATAAGCAGGCCAACCATATTATAGGTAAGTGCCTTTAAAAGAAAGTAGCCTATATTTTCGAAACCACTTAAAGAAAATGATGAACCAGTGCTTAATCCAAAAATAAGTGCTGTAATAATTACAACCAAAGTACTGCCTGCAGCAAAAATAAGTGCAGTTGCTACTTTTACTTTTAAAAACTCAAACCTGCTCCAGCCATCAATAATATTCTGCCGGTGCGTTTTATAATTAAACTCGTTCGAAATTAGAATAACCATCAGCAAAGCAGGCAACATTAAAAGATAGCTGCTGTAATAGCTTACTGTTTTCCATACCGAATCAAAATCAAATGGTGAACCAGACAGTAACAGTTTTGTAACCTCAACTTTATTCATCACATTCTTAATGAACAAATAAGCTATATAGTTGGTGGCAAAAACACCCACAGCAAAAAAAGAAGCCAGCAAAATAAACCCGGTATAGTTTTTTATTTTAAGCCACTCTATTTTCAACAGATTAATCATGGTAAAGAATATAATTGTAAAGAATTTTATTTATCACTTTGCTTTCCGGTAATTTCCAGAAACCGTGTTTCAAGCGATTTGCGTTTTACATTAAGTTTATTAAGTACAATACCCTTATCAAAACAAAAACGATTAAGTATTTCGCCGGTAACTTTATCGGTACAAGCCAATTGTAATGCATTGTCAGCTTCTGTAACAGCTTCTACACCCTCCAGTTGTTGCAAAATGTTTTTCAATGCATTATTATCTGCAGCACCTATCTCTATTAAAAGACTTGCTGTATTGCTAACTGCCGAAGTATTCATCAACTCAGCAACAGAGCCCACCGTTTTTAAAACGCCTTTTTGAATGATGGCAACATGTGTACACACTTTTTCAACTTCATCCAGAATATGGCTGGCCATGATGATGGTTTTTCCGGTTCTGTGCAACTCTTTTATCAACTCCCTGATTTCGGCAATCCCTGCAGGATCCAGGCCATTGGTAGGTTCATCAAAAACTAAAATATCCGGGTCACCGAGCAATGCAGAGGCAATAGCCAACCTTTGTTTCATACCCAGCGAAAAAGTATTGAACCTGGAATCTTTACGTTCGTATAGATTTACAATTTTTAAAACTTTAGCAATATCGCCTTCTCCTCTGCCTTTGATCTTTGCAGCTATAGTAAGATTTTTTTCAGCACTTAGATATTGATAAAAATTAGGCGTCTCCAGCAAGGTTCCTATTTTCTTTCTCATATCATGGGCAGGCTCGTGACTGTCTTCCCAGATGTAAGTACCTCCCGATGCATTTATTACATCCATTACAATGCCCAGCAGGGTTGTTTTTCCACTACCGTTTGGGCCTAAAATTCCGAATACGGTTTTGGGAGGAACAGAAAAGCTAACCTTATCAAGCGCTTTAACCGACTTATAATTTTTTGTGAGATTGTCAATTTTCAGTATTGCCATAGAAAAGAAATAAATAGCAATGAAGATAATTGAAAATTATTAATACTATGCAGGTAAATGTTTGTCGTGCCAAACAGAAGAAAAACCACCAAGCATTGCCAGGGCATTTTCATTAAAATTCAAATCATGCAGCCGGAGATTGTCTATATCGTTTTGTAAAACTTTACGGGCAAATGGATTTAATGTTCCACCATCTTCACCCGGAGCCACTTCGGGGTAATATTGAAATTCGGGATCAACCCAGGTACCACGTGGATACATGATTCCGGGTGTTCCCTGCCCACGTATATCCAGGTAATGCGGATGTTCCAGTCCAAGGGTATGGCCAAATTCATGTGCGGCAGTTGATGAATTATCCAGCAGGTTTTGCAATTTAAAATACCCTGTATTAGAATTAAGCCCATCAACAAATGAAATATTGCCATGAGCAAATTCTTCTATCCGGAAATAATTATTGCGGGGATTTGTATTTTCAAAAATCATTTGTGCAGTAAGCCCATTATCATACCTGCCTTGTATGTTAAATTGAACACGGTAAGTTTTCTTGGTAAACCACCCTTCGCTGATGCGGACCTTCCCTTCGGTTTCATTCCAGTAATCTTCAATGTCTTTAGCTACCTGCATGGCTAATGCATCATTGGCAGCATCGCCATAAATAATTATGGAGGCATGAATGATTAATAGATTTTTTCCCGGCTGGAGTTCGGCTTCTCCCATTTATTAATTCCTTAAAGGCTTTCCTGTTTTTAAAATAGATTGAATTCTTTCTAAAGTTTTCTTTTCTGCTGTCAAACTTAAGAATGCTTCTCTCTCCAGATCAAGTAAATATTGTTCGCTTACCAAAGTTGGTTCACTCAAATCGCCGCCACACATAACATAAGCCAGTTTTTTACCAACAGTTACATCATGATCGGTTGCATAGTTACCACGCCACATGCCATTGATACCGGCATGCATGGCGCCCAGCATAGAGCGGCCCAACACTTTAATATCGGTACGTTGCACCGGCATTACATATCCATCATCAAACAAATCAATAACGGCTTGTTTTGCTTCAGCAATTCTTCTGCCCTGGTTCATGCAAACTTCATCAATACCTTTTCTGTAAATTCCTAAATCATATGCTTCTTTTGCAGAAGTAGCAACTTTTGCAGTTGCAATTGTTAAGAAACGGTTTTGTAAAGGAATAGTTTCAGGCTCGCCGCTGTGTACTTCATCAGCAGCACGTAAAACAAATTCTTTGGTACCACCGCCACCGGGAATAACACCAATGCCTACTTCAACCAAACCGGTATAAGTTTCGGCGGCTGCAATAACTTTATCGGCATGTAAACTCATTTCACAACCGCCACCCAGGGCCAAACCATGTGGTGCAAGTACAACAGGTATTCCTGAGTAACGTACCCTCATCATTGTATTCTGAAACTGGCGAATGGCCATATCAATTTCATCATAATCCTGCTCAATCGCCATCATAAATATCATGGCTACATTTGCACCAGCACTGAAGTTGGCTCCATCATTCGCAATAACCAAACCCTTGTATTTATCTTCGGCCAGTGCAATTGATTTTTGAATACCTTCCAGCACTTCACCACCAATACTGCCCATTTTTGTATACCACTCCAGTCCTAACACATCGCCTCCCAAATGATAAGTACGGCAAGCCGAATTTTTCCAAACAGTTTCGTTCTCAAAATTCTTCATCACAATAAAGGCATCGGCACCCGGCATTATTTTGTACGCCTTTGTTGGTACATCGTAATACATTTTTTTACCACTCTCCACTTTATAAAAAGATGATGCACCGCTGGCAATCATTTCATCAATCCACGGCGCAACCTTATGCCCGGCAGCTTTCATAGCTTCGGTGGTTTTTGCAACGCCCAGTACATCCCAGCTTTCAAAAGCTCCAATCTCCCAGCCAAAACCAGCCATCATACCATCATCAACACGATACAGTTCATCACTGATCTCTGGTATACGGTGAGATATATAAGAAAACAGGTTGTAATGAAAGAGGCGGTAAAATTCTCCTGCTTTATCAGTACCAGCGCATAATGCTTTTATTCGTGTCTTCAGATCTTCAATGGGCTTAGCTGTTTCCAAAGTTGCAAATTTTGGTTTTTGTCTGGGGCCGTATTCCAGCGTTTTTAAATTGAGCGTAAGTATTTCTTTTTCGCCGCTGGCGGATTTTGTTTTTTTGAAAAACCCTTGCCCGGTTTTATCGCCCAGCCAATTATTCTCTACCATTTTATTTAACCAACCCGGAATATTGAATTGTGCTTTTGCTTCATCATTGGGGCAATTATCTGCAACACCCTTCGCTACTTTTACCAATGTATCAATACCAACAACATCACCTGTCCGGAATGTCGCCGACTTGGGGCGACCGATAAC
>JBATAS010000304.1:0-4251 GCA_049661965.1 Ferruginibacter sp.
CGGTGAGTGTACACTTCCATATCATCAGGTAATTCGTAATTGATAACATGCGTAATACCATCCACATCAATACCTCTTGCAGCCACATCGGTAGCAATCAGCAATTGTAAATTCTTGCTACGGAAACGACCCATTACGGCATCACGTTGCTGCTGGCTGAGGTCGCCATGCAATGCTTCAATTTCATAGCCTGCTTTCGAAAGCTTTTCCGAAACATTATGTGCATCGGCTTTTGTACGGGTGAAAATGATACCGTACATGCCGGGGTTGAAATCTATCAGTCTTTTTAAAGCCTCATAACGGTGATGGGCGGGCACAATAAAAAACTGGTGATCAATATTTACATTACCACTGTTTTTGCGGCCAACGGTAACTTCTTTAGGCGTATCCATATAATTCCTGCTGATAGCCCTTACTTCGGGGGGCATTGTAGCGCTGAATAACCAGGTGCTTTCCCTGTTGATGGTATTCTTTAATACAAAATCAATATCGTCACGGAAACCCATGTTCAGCATTTCATCAGCCTCATCCAATACCACATATTTTACTTTTTGCAGGTCGATTGCTTTTCTTTCTATCAGATCAATCAGGCGGCCGGGTGTAGCTACAACTATATGTACACCTTTTTTAAGGTTACGTATCTGCATCATAATGGATGCGCCACCGTAAACAGCTTCAGTTGCAATTTTGCGGCTATGTTTTTTAAAGGTTTCGAGGTCGTTGGTAATTTGCAGACACAGTTCACGTGTAGGGCAAACTATTAAAGCCTGCGGATGGCGTTGGTCGGCATCAATTAATTGTAATAATGGTAAACCAAAAGCGGCGGTCTTGCCGGTTCCGGTTTGAGCCAGTCCGATAAAATCAGTAGTGCCCGATAATAAGATGGGGATGGCTTTTTCCTGTATTTCAGTCGGGTTTTCAAATCCCAGGTCGGTAACAGATTGTACCAACTGTTCGTTCAGGCCGAGGGCCTCAAATGCGTTCATTCTAATTTGTTTTGCGATAGCCACATGTAAATCAGCGGTTCCTTCAATGTCTGGAAAACCGTTGTCATGCTTTTGGCCGTTGGAAGTGAACAGGGAGATCAAATCATCCCGAAAGAAAAACTATTTGCAACAGCAACTGAGCATGTCATGTAATTCTCAGTTTTTAAATAATGGGCGCAAAGGTAAGGTATTCATGCTCATTTATGGCATAACAGGCTATTTAATTATACAAATAAAATACATCAGGTATATCAAGTCATTAATTTTTGTTCTTTATTAAACTAATTTTGGTTTTAATACTCTATACCATCACTCAACCATTATGCTTAAATTTCTATCTATACTGACTGCAGTATGTTTTTGTTCATTTGCGTATGCACAAACAGATACGCTTACGTTTACAAAAGAAGAAATGCGTTTGCTTGATTCAATGTTTAAGAATGATGAGTTTATTAAACTAATGATGGGGAAGGATAAGAATTACCTGTACATAAGTATCGGTATTGGTAACGGAGTTTTTAGTGCTCATAATAATGCGGCTAATGCTACGGGTGTTAACAAGCAACTTGTTTATACCCCTTCTATCAATTACAGACTAAAAAACGGCTTAAATTTCGGTGTTATCGGTTTTATAACAGGCAACAGTACCGGGAAACCGGAAGTATATCAAACCGGTATCAATGCCGGATATGATTATTACGGTAAAACGGTGACAACAGGCATAGCATATACCAGGTACCTGAGAGATGGAAGTAAATACAACAGCAAGTCCTTATATCAAAATGATTTTTTTGGATACATCAAAAAAGCAAAAGGCGTTATACAACCCGGATTGTATTTGGGTTATGCTTCCGGAACTTACAAGGAAAGCAGATATGCCACTTTCATTAAAACTTTCAGGCTTCCAAGCGGAAGGGATACCACTGTAGTAATTTCCGGACATGATTCAACAGATAACAAAACAAGTTATTTCTCGGCTACGGCAAGTATGGAGCATGATTTTGTTTTTTATAAATTATTTTCAAAGAATGACAGATTGTATTTCACGCCTTCGCTACTGGTTAATTTCGGCAGTGATAAACTTACACAGGTACACACGAATAGAATTTTTGACAGACCTGCACTCAGTGACAGGAAGAAATCTGACTTTTCCAATAAGTTTCAGGCACAATCAATAGCTGCGTCTTTTAATTTTACTTATATGGTCAAAAAGTTTTTTTTGCAACCCAGTTTATATGTTGACTATTATCTTCCTGAAACAACTGAAAAAAGGGCTGGCGTTATTTTTTCTGTAACCACCGGCTTTTCATTTTGATTGATTTCTTTACAAGCTTTAACATAGCATTTATACTAAGCTTCTCTTAACAAAAGATTGTAAATATGTTTAGCCCGTTGGCATGTTAGTTGGTGCATTCTTGCTAACTAAATTTTTATTTATTATGAAAACAAAACTCTTAATCCTGGCAATCTTCAGCATCATGGGGAGTGCAGCAACAGCACAAAAATTTCATATCGGCGCTAAAGCCGGTGCAAACATCAACAAGATAGATGGTAAATCTTTCAGTGATGAATTTTCTTTTGGTTATCACCTTGGTGGTTTCTTCTCTGTTGGGCTTGGTAATAAATTTGCCATACAGCCCGAAATTTTATTTAACCAGATCAATGTAGATACATCCAGCACGTTCAGCCAGGTGTATAAATTTAACCAGCTTGATAAAGTGCAACTTAAGTACTTAAGCGTACCCATTCTCTTAAATTTTAAACCTGTAAAATTCATTACACTGCAGGCCGGTCCGCAGTTCAGTGTATTGATGAACAAAAGCAAAACTTTGTTAGAGAATGGCCGTGATGCTTTTAAAGCAGGTGATTTTAGTATGCTTGGCGGTGCACAGGTCAATATCGGGCATTTAAATATTTACGGACGATATGCAGTAGGCCTGAGTAATTTAAATGATATTGATAATAAAGAGAAGTGGAAGAGTCAGAGTTTCCAGATAGGGCTTGGGCTTACTTTATAATAAAATGATTGATTGAAACTTTGGCAAGGTTTACACTTTGCCAAAGTTTTTTTATGGCCTTATGATACTGATAGAACCATCTGCATTCCATTTAACAATAGCCGATGGAGCCGACTCACTCAAATCATCCTGCCGGTGTTGTACAATATAATCAACACCGTTTTTTATTACGATATCAATATCATTAAAAAGGGCGGGAGCAGGGTAACCCGATATATTGGCCGAAGTGGAAACAATTGGATAACCGAATCTGGTAATAAGCGCTTTACAAAAAGGATCCTTTACAATACGTATGGCAATACTGCCATCTTTGTTGGCCAGGTTTTTGGCAAGTCCTGCCGCCCCTTCGTAAATTACTGTTGTAGGTTTACCAATACCTTTTATATAGTCAAATATTTTCGGGTCGGGTTCGCTCACATATTTTGTAATGTCCTTTTCATCTGCCAGTAAAATGATCACACTTTTTTCATCGGCTCTTTTTTTTAAGGAATAGATATCGGCCACGGCCTGTTCGTTCCGGGCATCACAACCTAATCCCCAAACCGTATCTGTTGGGTAAAGTATCAGCCCTCCCTGGTTTAAAACGGAAAGACATTGTTCTATATCGTTTTCCCATCTATACATGTTGTTCGGCTTTAGATAGGGTTTCTAATAAGCGGTTCGTATCAATACTCAATGCACAGCCGAAATGTTTTTCGGGACAGGCCTTATGCCCATGCAATCCACAGGGGCGGCAACTCAACTTTTCAGTTGTTTCAATAATATAAGACTGATCAGATAAAGGTGTAAAGCCAAAAGCCGGAACAGTTGAACAAAAAACAGCTGTAACCGGCGCATTAACTGCCGATGCAAAATGAAGCGGTGCTGAATCATTCACATAATTCATAGCTGCATTTTTCATTAAAGCAGCCGATTGTAAAAAAGATAATTTGCCAGCAAGTACTTCCGCATTGGAATTACCCGACTTTGTTTTGATGTCCTCACATTCGGCTGTGTTCTCTTTTCCGCCCAGTAAAAATATTTTATAGTTTGCCGGGAAGCTGCTTATCAACGCTATCCATTTTTCAACAGGATATTTTTTGGTAAACCAAACACTACCCGGCGTCATGGTAACGTAAATGGAATTGCTGTACGATTGCACAGCAGTAAAATCTTTATCCGAAGGATATAATTTCGGCCTTGTAAATTCATCATCAGTAAAAGAACTTATCAAATCGTTATTTCGTTCAACTTCATGTTTCGTTCCA
>JBATAS010000305.1:0-7178 GCA_049661965.1 Ferruginibacter sp.
TGCAGGGTTGTTATTCAATAATAATAACTAAACAACAGTTATATAAATCCCCCGAGAATATCGGGGGATTTTTTTATTGAAAAATGAAATGTGCCGTGAGTCGGCTGCTGTACTTAATAAAGAAAGACTGTGCAAAAATTTATAATAATAAAATATGTAATCTGAGGTATAATAGGTAATTTGTTAGTGGGTTAATTTTAAACCAAACCATACTGCATGAATCAATTTTCCTTATTACAATTTATTGCAGTCCCTTTATTTAAAAAGCAATTTTTAAGGAGAAGCATGTTGCTTCTTTTTACAATACCTGTCGGCTTGTATGCCGGGGCACAATGTAATAACACAACGCTTTCGGGTATTGTAACTGCACCTTTGCCAGGGAATACATTACAGATAAACGCCTGTGCCAATGCAGGAGAGTATTCTGTTATCAACAGTGTTGCTGCATCTACATCTTATACTGTTACCAGCAGCACAACTACCGATCTGTTTACTATCAGGAGTGGCACAGCCAATGGCCCGGTGGTTGGTTATGGCCTTACACCCTTAACCTGGACGTCAGGTTCGGCAGGAACCTATTATGTGCATATAAATACGCCTGTATGTGGATCACAAGCAACATGCCGTACAACTTCCATTGCAGCTAATAGCAGTTGTGGCTTTTTCCCTGTTACAGTGTCTCCGGGAAATACTTGTGGAGGAACAATAACAGGCTCTTGTGTTCCACTGACAGCAAATGGTGCAGACACTTATACTTGGTATCCTTTTGAAGGATTATATTATGATTGCCAACATACTGCACCATATACAGGAGGTAATACTTCACTTGTTTATGCCGCCCCTTTATTTTACACAGCATATACTGTTACCGGAAAAATTACAGCAACAGGCTGTACCAACACTGCAATAGCATCTGTAAATGCTACACCGTACAGACCGACAGTAACGCCGCCCTCGGTTAATATGTGTATGAGTGACCAGCCGGTGAAACTAAGAATTACTTCACCCGGTACAATGCAGTTTTGTTCAGGTACTGTTAATATTCCAGTACCTGATAATAATGCAGCAGGTGTTTCAAATAGTGTTTTCGTATCGGGAATCATGCCTGCTTGTAATATGATGAACATCTCGGTTACTATAAATATGACACATACCCGGGTGGGAGATATGGTTTTTGTGTTGAAAGCGCCGAATGGTAACGTTCTTAATCTGGATTATCATATTTCAACTACCGGAGGTAGTGGAAGTACCAGTGGTTTTATCAATACAGTTATAGCATCACACGGTTCCGCTACTTTAAGCAGTGGTACCAATCCATATACTGATACTTTTAAAGCAGACGCACAAGGAGGCCCGGCCGGAGGGTATGGCCCATCGGGGCCAACGGGGATGGCAGCAACAACCATTAGCTGGAGTGATTTGTATGCTGTTCCCAACGGTACCTGGACTTTAGGTATGTACGATGGGGTAGGATCAGAATCAGGGATTTTAAATTCCTGGTGCCTGAATATATATGAATCCTGTGCTACAACAGGTTCTCCAAATATTACACCTGGAGTATGGTCTCCTGCAGCCGGTTTATTTTTTGATGGAGCAGGTACCATGCCTTATATTGCCGGAACTGCAATAGATTCAGTATGGGCCAAGCCTCAGCCTGCGGGTGTTTACACATACCAGGTAACCACGCAGAGCCTGCCACCAGCTTTACCATCCTGCACTTCAGATCCACGTTCAGTTGTTGTTACAGTCGGGCAGCAAACTACAATAACAACTCAACCTGTTAGTCAAAATATTTGTGTAGGTAACAATGCAATCTTCTCAGTGGTTGCAACGGGCACTTCTCCACTTAGCTATCAATGGCAGGAAAGCGCCAATGGCATCAGTGGGCCATATGTAAATATTGTAAACGTACTTCCATACAGTGGAGTTAATACAGCAGCACTTACCATAAACACACCAACTGTATCAATGAACGGATATTCATACAAGGTCATTATTTATGGGGGATCATCCTGTGGCGGCATCATATCGGCACCGGCTATCTTAACCGTTAATCCATTACCCGCTGTTGTTATTTCTGCAAACCCGTTAATTGTATTACCGGGAATGCCTACCACCATATATTCAACTGTGTTGCCAAACCCGGCAGCTACTTATACCTGGTATCACAACGGGAATATAGTTGCAGGTGCTATAGCCGATTCGCTTGTAGTAGATATAAACGGACTGGGCGATTACCAGTTACGTGTTACAGATATTAATGGTTGTTCCAATCTCTCTAATATTATTACTATCACTGATCATTTTGCTTCTAATCTTTTTGTTTATCCCAATCCAACAGGTGGTCAGTTTCAGGCCAGGTATTATAATGAAGCAAATACAGTATCGCCAAGATCATTGATTGTATATAATAGCCGGGGAGAAAAAGTAGTAACCAAATCCTTCACTCAAACCATTTCGTACGAAAGGATAGATGTTGATATAAGGCCCTATGGCAAAGGCTTTTACTGGGTAGAACTGATTGATGAAAAAGGGAAACGGTTAGCTATTAACAGGGTAGTAGTTCAATAAACAACAATTGTATTTATATCAATCCCTCACGATAATAACATGAGGGATTTTTTATTTGCAGCAAATAAAAAGATAAAACTTATTTATACTCTCCAAAAACCTTACGCAGTTCATCAGATATTTCGCCAAGGGTACAATAATTCTCAACGGCTTCAAGTACAGCAGGCATCAGGTTTTCGCCGCTTATAGCTGTTTGATGTAGTGTTTTTAAAGAGGCAGCGACTTTATCTTTATCCCTTCGGGCTTTTAATACTTTTAGTTTTTCAACCTGTACGGTCTGTACCTGTTCATCAACCTTAAATACCGGGATGGAAGTTGTTTCCTCTGCCTGGAATTTATTTACGCCAACAATAATTTTTTCGTTACTTTCTATCTGCCGCTGGTATTCATAAGCGCTCTTTGCAATTTCATCCTGTATAAAACCCTGTTCAATGGCTTCCACGCTGCCACCCATGGCATCAATTTTTTCTATCAGTTTCCAGGCGGCAGTTTCCACTTCGTCGGTTAAGGATTCAATAAAATAACTACCTGCCAAAGGATCAACAGTGTCGGGAGCACCGCTTTCAAAAGCAACAATCTGCTGCGTACGTAAAGCAATAGCTGCAGCTTCTTCAGTAGGCAGACTTAAAGCTTCGTCATAACCATTGGTATGCAAACTTTGTGTGCCGCCTAAAACGGCTGCCAGGGTTTGTACCGTAACCCGGCTTATATTATTGTAAGGCTGCTGTGCCGTTAAAGTACTGCCGCCTGTTTGTGTATGAAAACGAAGCATCATGGCTTTGGCATCAGTTGCCCCCAGGTCTTTCATAATGGTTGCCCACATGCGGCGTGCCGCACGGAACTTGGCTACCTCTTCAAATAAATTATTATGAGCATTGAAGAAGAAAGAAAGCCGCTTACCAAAAACATTAATATCCAAACCCTTTGCCAGTGCAGCTTTTACATAGGCTTTGCCATTGCTTAATGTAAAAGCAATTTCCTGTACGGCAGTGCTGCCGGCTTCACGAATATGATAACCCGATATGGAAATGGTATTCCATTTGGGAACTTCTTTAGCACACCACTCAAAAATATCGGTGATGATACGCATAGATGCTTTGGGGGGATAAATGTATGTTCCCCTGGCTGCGTATTCTTTTAAAATATCGTTTTGGATAGTACCCGAAATTTTTTTCAGATCGGCACCCTGTTTTTTGGCGAGGGCAATATAGAAAGCCAGTAAAATAAATCCGCTGGCATTGATGGTCATAGAACTGGTTACTTCATCCAGTTTAATACCTTTGAATAATATTTCCATGTCTTCCAGGCTGTCGATAGCTACACCAACCTTGCCTACCTCTCCATCAGCTAATGCATGATCACTATCATAACCAATCTGCGTAGGCAGGTCGAAAGCCACACTCAAGCCATTTACTCCCTGGCTTAATAAATAATGATAACGTTGATTGCTTTCTTCGGCGGTTGAAAATCCTGCATATTGCCGCATCGTCCATAAACGGCCACGGTACATATTGGGTTGCACACCACGTGTAAAAGGAAATTCGGCGGGAGCTTCATTCCTGTTAACGGGTTGAGTATACAGTTCCTTAATCTCAATACCCGAATCGGTAAATATCTTTTTATCTGTTGCCATGCTGTTTTATAAAATCCGTTTTGCTTCAAACTGCAACGCAGTTAATACGGTTGTGCTTAATTCAGATTCGGTGCTGGAAACATATTCCAGTATACGTTTGCTAAGTTCTATACCGGCGGCATCTGATGGTAATGTAGCCGCAAGCTGATTAATGATAAATGTATTCTGATCTTTTAAATTACCAATGGCCTTCCACATTTTAGGGTCAATATAAATTTGCTGTGTAACATTATACTCATACTCCGACCGTAAAGTTTCCAGTAAGGTCAGTTGCAGATCAACAACCGTCATACCAGATGCCGGTGTACGGGCTATGAGGTTTTTTAAAGATGACCTTTCGGCATATAAAGTAAAACGCTCCAATGCCTGCAGTTTCAGTTTTATCACTTCATTATTGATGCCGAGGCGTTCAATAATATTATCCTTCATGCCTTTAAACTCGGCCAGCAGCCAGGCAATGGCAATAAAGAACATGAAGATGGCTCCCAGGATAATATTTTGAACCATTGCAGAAGAAAGATCCATAGTTGAATATTTTATGGCAAAATTAAGGAATGGAACACAGACTGAACGAATTACACAGATTAATACGAATTGAAGGATTAGTCTGTGTAACTTATGTAAACAATACACTTATACTTTTGCCGTATTTCGTAAAAGCAGGTTATTTTATTTAATTAATTTTGTACAAAGCTCAGAATATGGAAACGACTACCGCCATACCGGTTACATTAACAGATACAGCCAAGGCTGAAATCAAGCGATTGATGCATGAAGAAGGATTTGACAGCAATCAATTGCTGCGTATTGGTGTAAAGGGTGGTGGCTGCAGCGGTATGACTTATATACTTGGGTTTGATACAAAAACAGAAAAAGACGAAAGCTTTGTAATAGATAGTATCCCCATCATCATGGAAAAAGCCCATGGTATTTATTTAACGGGGATGGAGATAGACTGGCAGGGCGGATTAAACAGCCGTGGCTTTACTTTTAATAATCCCAATGCCAGTACGACCTGTGGTTGTGGAACAAGTTTTGCGGTGTAACTGAGTTCTGTGCAAGTTGGAAGCTATTTGTAATGTATCGGATTGTCAGCCTGATGATTTGGTTGAGTATTCGAAGGAAGAATAGTAATATCAGCCCGGATGAAGTACAACAGCGATTTGCAGCCGATTGATACAACGTCATGCCCCGCTGCTTGCACAAAACCCGATGTTGTACGCTGTTTTAACGGTTTTCCTTTAAAATTAATTCCCAAAGCATTTTCCAAAGATTAACCAATTTTGTACTCTCATTGTATTGGAAATTGAGATTAACAAAATCCTCACTATACTTCTCTTTTAAGTCAGATTGTAATATGTCTTTCTGAAAAACATTATTGTTAGAATAGACAGTTATTAAATTCAGGGCATTATGCACACCACCATAAGAAACTTCATAAAGTTCAATGTTATTGGATACATACTTTCTAACAAAGGGTAAAACATATTCAGATTTCAAAGCGCTGTCATTTGCTTTTATGAATGAAAATATTTGGCAGTCTTTGATAAATTTACAATTACCTTTTATTACTCCATAGTCTGTGTAGCCAGTAAGTTTAGTAATATAAACCTTAGATTTCTGCTCCCATAGAATATACCGATTCGTCGGGAAGCCAAGTGAATCAGGAAAACCACCATCTATGTTTCTTGCTACAGTTACAATATTGTCAATATTACTTTTTTGCAAACTGTCTACAAATTTTTCTACAAAAAAATCAACTTCATATTTGACCACAGTTCGAGGCTCGATGTTTTGAGCCTCAAGTAAGACGGAGAATAAACACAAAAAAATATAAGACAGATT
Source organism: Ferruginibacter sp. (assembly GCA_049661965.1). Lineage (GTDB taxonomy): Bacteria > Bacteroidota > Bacteroidia > Chitinophagales > Chitinophagaceae > Ferruginibacter. Next base: position 6,050 of record JBATAS010000305.1, read on the forward strand.
TTTATTTTCACAAAGTGAGGTTTCTAAATAGCGTACAACGTGCGGGGCTTTGTGCAGGCGGGGGAGTAGTAGCTCGTCCAGCCCGGAACTGAAGCCCAGTTTTGTTTTAAAAGTACAAGTTAAGAACTAATGTTGAAGATAGAACGTCCAGCCCAGATGAAGTACAACAGCGAGTTGCAGCTGATTGATACAACGTCCTGCCCTGCTTGCACAAAACCCGATGTTGTACGTTGGCCTTGTTATTAAACGAGTTGTAAATACTGTTTTTCGAGTGTGACATTAAAATGAATGTCTGCTTTTAAAGCTTTAAAAACTTTTAAAACAGTATCAATTGTTGCGCTATTAGCACTACTTTCTAATTTTGAAATTTGTGCTTTTTGTACACCTACAAGTTCTCCTAATTGCTCTTGAGTTAATTTACGTTCTTGTCTTGCAGTTTTTATCATTCGGCCTAAAACGTCCATGCTTAATTCATATTCATATTGGTCTCTGTCCGCTGTTCCTTTTTTGCCGATGTATTTGTCTTTCATTTCGGCAAGTGAGTAAGATTTTAATGCTGTCTTTGCCATAATATTATTTTTTAGATTTACTTTCAAAATATTTCTTTCTGATATTAATTGCTCTTTCAATTTCACTTGCTGGTACTTTGTCCACTTTTTTAATAAAGCCATGTGTTGCAAAAACTAAAGTATCCTTTTCATTGTCTTTATCCCAAAACGCAAGCAACCTTATTTGTTTCCCACCAAATTTTGTTCTGAACTCCCATATGTCCTTTTGAAGTTTTTTAAAAAGCTTTGGGTCATTACTCTGTTCGGCGAGGTCAATATTATAAAAGACTTTCATTGCCGCTTTTTTGTCCAGGCTTGCAATGAACTTGTCTGCTTCTTCTAAAAACCGTGTCTGGAAATATTGCAATTGAAAGAGTTTTCACAAAGATAAGCAAAGTTTCCATAATTAGAAACATTGTTTTATAACGTAAAAGTTAAAAAGTAAACGTGAAAGCTTTGTCTCGTCCTGAAATAGGTTGACTCTTTTTTACGTTATCCACAGTTGGATAAGATGACTGTGTTTTACGTTTTGAGTTTAGTTATTCATCTTTGTTTTATCAGTTAAAGCGGACCTGGTGTTT
>JBATAS010000306.1:0-2025 GCA_049661965.1 Ferruginibacter sp.
AGTATCAAGACTATCAAGATTTATACAACTCATATAGCAACAATGACGGTTTTAGTGCGTTGAAGGAAGTACTCTTAGCAAAATACTTTTCGATTCCTGATTTTGACAAACTAATTTCAAAATTTGAATTTGAAGTGATTAGGCGAAATGATGAAAGAGAAATTGCCATATTCAAAAGATTAGTCCAATTTCTTGATAAGGAAGACATAGAAAAGTGGTTGAAATAAAACTGCCACTAACATTGGGTTTGCCAAAATACGGGCATAACCTGCCCGTTGGCAATCTTAAAACAACAACACTGCCAACATTAACGCCAGTAGAGCGAAAAAGAAAAATGAACATGCTAAGATCAAGTTTCTTCATACTGACCTTTTTCCTGTTACAAAGTGTAAACATTAATGCTCAATCAATTTCTACCGACTCTCTTGTAAATAGTTTTATCCGTGAACAACAAACCAAATACAATATTCCGGGAATAGCTGTAGCAGTAATCAGTAAAGGGCAAATCATTAAAGCTACTGGCTATGGTTATATTAATCTTGACAATAAAATTCCTGCAACCCCCACAAGTATATTTGCCATTGCTTCAATGGATAAACAAATAACAGCAACGGCTATAATGATGTTATATGAACAGGGCAAACTTAAACTTGAAAATACACTTGACATGTATTTTGATTCCATTCCAGACTTTTGGAAAACAATTGCGGTTAAAAATCTATTGTCGCACACATCGGGCTTACCCGATGAAGTATCTGAAAAATATAACGGCCGTTTATTGATCAGTTACAGCACCGGCATGTTATTGCAATACATTAAAAAACAAACTCCGGAATTTAAACCTGGTGAAGGATGGGTTTACAGCGATGCAAATTTCTTTCTGTTGCAACTGATAGTTGAGAAAGTGAGCGGAATGACGTACGGGGAATTTCTGAACACTAAAATGCTTGGGCCGCTTGGCATGATGCACACAGCAACCATCAGTCCTTTTAAAGTTGTACATGAAAGAGCAACTCCTTACTGGAAGTCGGAAGATGAATCTGTTATTGTAAACACTTACAGATATGTTGATTTTGGACCACTCTATAATGACATTGGAACGAGTGTAACAGATTTTGCTAAATGGGACAATGCAATAACATATCACAAACTTTTAAAACAATCCACTTACGATTTAATGTGGACGCCTTTTATTCTTAATGACGGAAGGCAGGTTAGTAATTTAGCGGACAACTATACTACAAGTGCCGCTGATGCTTCATATGGTTACGGATGGGTTTTACATCAATTCAGAGGACACAGAAGAATTTATCACAGCGGCTACACCGGAACTTCTGTTTTTCGTTTGCCAGACGATAGTTTAACAGTAATCTATTTTTCTAATCTTACTGATGAAGTGACTGATTATGATGCGGATATAACAGCAATGAAAATTGCGGACTATTATTTAGCAAACCGTTCATTTCATTTGTTGCAACCTAAGAAAGACCCCGACATTAAGCAAACAACCTATTTGCAAAACATCATCAGCAATCTCACAAAAGAAAAGGTTGACAGCACAGCATTTACTTCTGATTATTTTGCCTTGCTTAAACAAACCCTGAAAACACAGGAACAAAGAACCAAAGTACTGGGTGAATTTAAATCGCTTGAATATATAGATGCTGATAAAGGAATAAATGGTAATAAAAGTTTTTATTACAAAGTGAACTTTAGTAAAAGAACAAGATATTATATTGTAATTACTGATAAGAAAAATAAAATCGTGTATTTGTGTGTGGAGCGATAATGCAGAATGAAAATTTTGCTTCTGGCATAGGAGAACACAATCAGTCTTATACCACTTTAAAACAGTCCGAACTTTTAACAGATTATTATCTCAAAACTCAAATGACCAAAATCATTAAAGCCACAGCAACTGATTTTAAACTGCTTGCCGGTATTGGCAAACAAACTTTTCTTGAATCGCATGGCCACAGTGCTCCCAAAGCTGATATAGATGCTTATGTTGCAGCAAACTACAAC
>JBATAS010000307.1:0-4830 GCA_049661965.1 Ferruginibacter sp.
GGTCAGGGTACCGGTAGAAGAATTGCTGCCGCAAATTATATCGTCTATGGCTGCCAATTATGCCGGTCATGGTCCGTTAAACGATATGAGATATATAGGCGCTTATGTTCAAAACTGGCAGTTCTGTAATACCAACAGTAATTTCGACCAGATGGGTTATACCAACACATCGGGTGATGTTGCCCAATCAACCTGGCGCATGCATTATTATGATATTGGCCAGAATAACGTAAAAATGATTGAATGGGCTACTGAAGAAAAAAAATGGGATTACGCTGGCGTTGGTCAGGCCATTTTTGCCTGGAGCTGGATGATACTGACTGATTATTATGGTGATGTTATTTTAGATGAGGCTTTCCACACAGAGCAAATCACCTTTAAATACAATACACAGGATGAAGTTTATGACCACATCAGGTACCTTTGTTTTCAGGCCCTGGCAAATCTAAATAAAACCGGTGACAATGTAAGCCAGGTAAACCTGGCAAAAGGTGATGCTTATTTTTATAATGGTGATACCCAAAAATGGAAAAAGTTTGTGTATGGTATGTTGGCGAGGTATCATAATCATCTGAGCAATAAATCCACTTATAATGCTGACTCAGTTATTCATTATGCCAACCTGGCTATGACGAGTAATGCTGATAATGCTGCTGTAAAATTCCAGGCAGCAGGTTTTAGTGCCAACCATAATTTCTTTGGTCCTTTCAGAGGCAATTTAACCGGAACAGGTACAACCGCTCCTACTGCAATCAGGCAAGGATCATTTATTGCCAATCTCGAAAATGGCACCAACGGCGAGTTTCTCGGTGTGCAGGATCCGAGGGCATGGTATATGTTAAGAGGAAATACAAATGGTACAATCATGGGTGTATTACCCAATAAAGGACAGGCGGCATTAGCTTCTGGCGACCGGCCTGAGAACTTTTGGGGAACAAGTCAATCTGGTGCAGTAAACAATACCGGTTCAAATGCAAATTGCAGGTTTATTTTCCGTGATAATGCCGATCTACCAGTGATGACTGCTTCAGAAATGAAATTCTTAATTGCTGAAGCAGCATTCAGAAAAACTGATAAGGCTACCGCATTGCAAGCCTATAAAGATGGGATCAGTTTACATTTCGATATGTTGAGTTCAGTATACAATATCGGAATTCCTGCCGGAAAAGAAATTACGGCTATCAATAAAGCAGCCTATTTAAATGATCCTTTGGTTGTGCCGTTGCTGGCAGCAAATTTAACTATGACCAAGATCATGTTACAAAAATACATTTCCATGTTCGGTCATGGCGTTCTGGAAACCTGGGTTGACATGCGTCGTTTCCACTATTCTGATTCTTATGCTGGTCTTCCTGTATACAGAGACTTTGTTGTGCCAACAGGTGGTGATCTTTTTCCTGATAACAACGGTCTTACAGTGCAAAGGATGCGACCCCGTTTCAACTCAGAGTATGTATGGAATATAAATGAACTGATTCGTATAGGGGCAACAGCCAATGATTATCATACTAAAGAAATGTGGTTTTCAAAGCCTTAATTTAAAACCTAAAAAAAATAAAAATGAAAAAAATATTCATATACATACCGGTACTTGCCATTTTAATTTTGGCTGCCAGCTGTAATAAAGATCCTGAATATACTGCTACGCAGAGTTTTGCAGAACCTGCAACCAGTTTTTTAAAAATCAACTATTTAAGTTTATATCCAACTAATCCTCAGGTACAGTTGTCAATAAACGGCGAACGTGTAAGTGGTTTAATTACCGGCAGGACTCCGTTTCCTGGTGGTGGATATAATACCAACGGATCAAATTTTCCTGATTATCTGGCTTTAAAATCAGGTAGTAATGTTTTGTCAATTGCAATTCCTAAAAAGTTAACAAATACCGATTCGATACTGTTGTTCAACACCAGTTTAGCACTGGACGCAGCCAAGTATTACACGGCTCATGTTACGGATACGGGCTCTAAAACCAAAGCTGTTTTAATTGAGGATATCCTGGATTTTAATGATACTACCTGCCGGTACCGGTTTTTAAATATGATGCCGAATGTACCACTGCTGGATGTTTACTATGGTACAACCCTTGTAGCAGGGAGCATCCCTTACTTAGGAACAAGTAATTACATTGATATCCCGTCACCAGCCGCTGCATTGGCATGGACCATACGGGAAACAGGAACTTTGCCAACAAGTACTGCTTTGGCTACTTATACAAGTTCAAATACGGCTATAAAAGGAAGAGTATATTCGGCATTTGCGCTGGGTTATAAAGGTCAAACATCAACTTTAACCAAACCCTATATCTCCTTTTTATTAAACAAATAATAAAAGTTATCGTTAATAAAAAAGGCAACCGTATATGGTTGCCTTTTTTATTAACTTTTTTCACTGCGTTATCCAAAAAATAGATATGCCAGTATTATAGAAGTTATTATTCCCACCAGATCGGCAAGCAACATAGCACCAATGGAATACCTCGTATTTTTTATTGATACTGCTCCAAAATATACAGCCACCACATAAAAAGTAGTATCCGAAGTTCCCTGTAATATTCCTGACAAACGGCCTGCAAAAGAATCAGCACCATGAATGGTCATCGCCTCTACCATCATCCCCCTGGCGCCGCTGCCACTCATGGGTTTTATCAAGGCTGTTGGTAATGCATCTACAAAACGGGTATCGGTGCCAATCATGGCAAAAAAGTTTTTTACACCATCAATTAACACACCAAAAGTACCACTGGTACGCAACATGCATATGGCTACCAGCATACCAACCAGGTAAGGCATTATTTTTACAGCTGTTTCAAAACCTCCTTTAGCGCCTTCAATAAATGCATCAAACACATCTATCTTTTTGTATAATGCACCTAAAATTATCAACAAAAAGATCAGCAATATCAGCCCATTACTTAATACTCTCGAAAAAGACTGCACACCATCTGCACTTAACGAATGCAGGTAAATGATCATTAAGGCAATAAGAGAAGAAATCCCCAGCACCCACATCATAATCACCGGCTGAAAAACTTTTATTTTTTGTTTATACGAAACAATAAACATCGCTGCCATGGTAGCAACAAAAGTTGCAATCATACAAGGAAGAAAAATATCAGTGGGATTGGATGCATTTAAAGAAGCCCGCATGGCAATAATACTAACAGGTATCAAAGTAAGACCCGATGCATGCAGGCACAAAAACATTACCTGCGAATTGGAAGCCGTATCTTTTTTTGGATTGAGTTCCTGCAGGCTCTCCATAGCTTTTAAACCAAAAGGTGTAGCCGCATTATCAAGGCCTAAAAGATTGGCTGAAAAATTCATCATCATATGTCCCATGGCAGGATGCCCTTTGGGTAACTCAGGAAAAAGCTTACTGAAAAACGGGCCAATGATCTTTGATAATAACCTGATACCTCCTGCCCTCTCGGCAATATTCATAAAACCCATAAACAAAGCCATGATGCCGATGAGTTTTAAACTCAGGTTAATAGCTGTCCAGCAGGTTTCAACAATACCATCAAGCTTTAAAGGATTTAACGGATCATCAGCTTTACCAACTACCATCCAGCTGAAGATATCGGCATTGCCGGGAATGAAAACACATTTAATACCAGCTACCAAAATTGCTATAATGATAAATGCCGACCAGATTCTGCTTAATGCCATGCGCTATGGTTAGGTTTTAAATATTTGAGGTTGAAAGTTAGTTAAATCATTTGAAAAACTAATTAACCTTCAAGCCTTACCTTTGCAACCTTAAAATAAAAAAGATATGGCTTTAAAAGCAGGAATAGTAGGATTACCGAATGTGGGCAAATCAACCTTATTTAATGCGGTAAGCAATAGTGCTAAGGCACAGGCAAGTAATTACAGGTTTTGTACCATTGAACCCAATACAGGTTTGGTAAATGTACCCGATCCACGTTTGGATAAACTGGCAGAACTGGTTGTACCGGAAAGAACAGTACCAACACAAATTGAAATTGTTGACATTGCCGGTTTGGTACGTGGCGCCAGCAAGGGCGAAGGATTGGGAAATAAATTCCTGGCCAATATACGTGAAGTGGATGCCATCATTCATGTGATACGTTGTTTTGAAGATGAAAATATTTTACGGGAAGAAGGACCGATAAACCCTGTAAGTGATAAAGAAGTTATTGAAACCGAGTTACAGTTAAAAGACCTGGAAAGTGTAGAAAAGAAAATACAGCGTACCGAAAAACTGGCAAAGACAGATCCCAAGATGAAAGCTGAGCTGGAAATTCTGATTGCCTGTAAAACTCACCTTGATGCAGGAAAAAATATTATCACACTGGGTTTATCTAAAGAAGAAAAAGTTGCTATTGCCGATCTTTTTCTGCTGACCGATAAATCTATTTTATATGTTGCCAATGTTGATGAAGCCAGTATGCATACCGGCAACAAATATTCAGCAGCATTAATTGAAGCAGTCAAAAACGAAGGCAACGAAGTAATTGTAATGACCAACGCCATTGAAGCACAGATAGCTGAGTTTGAAGATGCTGATGACAAAGCCATGTTTATGGAAGAATACAAAATGACTGAGCCTGCATTAGACAGGTTGATTCATTCTACTTACAAACTTTTAAACCTCTCAACCTATTTTACCGCCGGTGTACAGGAAGTAAGAGCATGGACAATTGAAAAAGGCTGGAAAGCACCCCAGGCGGCCAGTGTAATACATACTGACTTTGAAAAAGGTTTTATTAAAGCCGAGGTGATTGCATACGATGATTTTTTAAAATATAAATCAGAAGCTGCATGCCGGGAGAACGGAAGATTAAGAATTGAAGGAAAGGAATAC
>JBATAS010000308.1:0-26239 GCA_049661965.1 Ferruginibacter sp.
GTGGGGGTTCGCCGGTATGGTATCCGTTTGTACCAGCGCTGTCTACCTTCCAACTCAATCCTGCTTTTAATGCTTTATCCTGCAAAATTCCTTCTGCCAGCGGGCTTCGGCAAATATTACCCAGGCATACCATTAAAATTTTCATGGCGCAAAGATAAGCAGATAGCCGTTAGCTCTTAGCCATAAGCCATTAGCTACAAAAATTTGCTAACAGCTAAATGCTAATGGCTAACAACTGTTTTATGGAATCCTCAAACTATCACATCTTAATACCAAACACGGCGCCGGTTTTGATTTTTTTTTCACTTTCAAAACCAACAATTATGAACAGTAACCTTATTTTGAAAAGCGATGTCCTCGATATCGTTTTCGAAAACCGCAATAAAGCATATGGTGCTTATGATTTACGTAAATATTATCCCGGCCGCATTAAAATAGCGATAGGCTTTATGTTTATCATTTCAATTGCATTTTCAGCATTTACGTTGCTACTCAAAAAAGAGAGTGTACACGTAAGTAAACCTTATGTTATTGAGGGACCAGAGTTTGCAAAACCTCCGGTGGAGCCAAAGATTCCTGAAAAAAAAACAGCAATAAAAAAGCCTGAGGCATTACCTGCAGCAGACAGCAAACCGGTGAAAGAGCAACAACATATCAGTACTATTGCAATTGTTGATAACACAGAAAAAACAGAAGCCATACAAACATTGGTTGCCGATAGTAAGATTAGTAACAGAACCGATCTTACACCCCAATCGGCACCGCCGGTAATTATGCCAGTAAAAACAGAAACCGGGTCGGGAAACGCAGCTGTGGAAAGTTCTCCAAAAATTGACAGGTCAATTCCAATGGAAGGAGATGCTGTTGAAGTGCTGCCATCTTACCCCGGTGGTGTGGATGCGTTACTAAAATTTCTGAAAAAGAATCTTGAAAACCCGGCTGAAAAAGATGAAATAGTAAATGTGCGGATAAAATTTGTGGTTAGTTATACAGGCAAACTGCAAAGCTTTGTTACTGTAATGGATGGCGGAGATGCTTATAATAAAGAGGTTATCAGGGTTTTGAAAAAAATGCCCGACTGGATTCCCGGAAAAACAAAAGGCGAGAATGTATCGGTGTATTATACCATTCCTGTAAAGTTTGTACCGGCCGACTGATATTCAGTGATTAATTTAGTATTTTCACCCTCCGTTTTTGGTATTTAAATTATAAAAAATACAATATGGCCTTAGAAGAATTTGAAAAAGAGCAGATGAGCGACCGGGAGAAAGGATATTTAAGAATGAGAAGTATTATGGATTATGGCATGGGCCTGCTCTGGATGGGTATGGGTGTATTCATCATATTCATCAAAGAGTTCAGTCTCGACCTGGCTGAAAGATATGATTCAACAGCCTTTAAAGTTTTTGGCGCCGTATGTATTATTTATGGCTTATTCAGAATTTACAGAGGATTTAAGAAAAAATATTTCAGGGATAGATGAACAGCTACAAAAATCAGTATTTAATATTCAGCGTTATAGGTTTTCTTTTTACCTGGTTATGTTTATCAGCCTGTAAGCAGCAATCAAAACAAAAAATTGATACCGTTACAAGCGGCACTATTCACATCAGTGTTGATGAGTCTTTTAAACCGGTAATAGAAGAGCAGATCAGGGTATTTGAACGAACCTATCCAGATGCACATATCATAGCAACTTATAAAACCGAAGCTGATTGTTTCAGAGATTTATTCAGCGATACTTTAAATAAGATGATAATTGTTACCCGTGGATTGAGAGCTGAAGAAGATGAATATTTTTTAGACACTTTACATTACGTACCAGCCTGGGATAATATAGCCAATGATGCCATTACTGTACTGGTAAACAGTAAAAGTACCGATACCCTGTTTACACTTGAAAGATTGAAAAGCCAATTAACCGGGCAGATAAACAGGGATCAGAAAATTGTTTTTGACGGACTGAATGCTACCAGTACCGTTCGTTTTGCATTGGATAGTATTTTAAAGGGACAAAAATTTGATACCAGTGTGGTACAGGCTGTAAGCAGCAGCAGCGAAGTAATTGATTATATAGCCAAAACAGAAAATGCAATAGGCTTTGTTGGTATAAGCTGGATAGGTAACCCCGAAGACAGCGCACAGGTAAATATGTTAAAAAAAGTAAAAATTGCCTATGTTTCCTGTACAGTTTGCGAAAACGAACCCTTTGTAAAGCCAATGCAGGCAAGCATTTCAACAAGAAGATATCCTTTGGTACGTGGTTTGTATTATATACTAAAAGAAAATTACAGCGGCCTTGGCAGAGGATTTGTAAATTTCTTAAACCAGGAGAGAGGACAATTGATTTTTAAAAGAGCATACCTGGGAACAAGAATGCAGTTTGAAGTAAGAAAAGTAAAGATCAACGAATAAGAGCAGAAGATTTACAGAGATTTAACGACCGGCTATTTATAAATTAATTATTATTGTAAAGACTAAACAGCAATTTAAAATGAAGAATCTAAAATTTACACTTATCCTTTTAAGCAGTTTTCTGGCTGTAAATTTCAGCAATGCACAAAGCATTGAAGACGGGAAAAAGTTCATGTACTATGATAAATTCATCAGTGCAAAAAATGTATTTCAACAGTTATTAACTGCCAATCCGGCTAATGATGAAGCAGCATACTGGCTTGGTCAGGCTTTAATAGGGCCTGATGAAGATAAAGATGTTGATGGCGCAAGAGCTGTTTATCAAAAAGCATTGGCTGCAAATCCCAACAGTGCATTATTGAATGCAGGTATGGGGCATATTGAATTGCTGGAAGGTAAAACGGCGGCTGCCCGTAGTCATTTTGAAACCGCAATAAGCATTGGAGGTAACAAAAATGTAGATGTACTGGATGCAGTTGGCTTTGCAAATGGCGATTTCGATTCTAAACTGGGCGATGCAGCCTATGCTGTTGAAAAGCTAAAGCAGGCAACAGATACCCGCAGGTTTAAAGATGCCAAAGTAATGACCGATCTGGGGGATGCTTACCGTAAACTTGGAGATGGTGGTAATGCACAGCTTTCTTATGAAGAAGCATTGAAAATGGATCCGTCTTATGCCAGGGCTAAATTCCGCTTAGGAAGAATATACCAGTCTCAGGGACGTGCCCAGGAAGCTATTTACCTGCAATATTATAACGAAGCAATTGCAATGGATCCCAATTATACAAGAGTATACTGGTTTTTGCATCAGTATTATTATGAAACAGATGTTGTAAAATCAGCCAATTACCTTGATAAGTACCTGCAGGCAAAAGGTAGCGACGAAACCAATGCCTGTTTCCTGAATGCACAGATGAAATTTGCACAGGGATTATTTGCACAAACAATAACGGCATCTGATGCCTGTATTGCAGCAGATCCTAATCCTTATCCCAATTTATATGGTATTAAAGCATTTGCCGCAGTTAAATTAGGCGATACTGTTGCAGCCAAACAGGCTTTTGAAATGTATTTTCAAAAACAAAAGCCAGCTAAAATCGGTCCACGTGATTATGCTACATATGCAAGTATATTGTGGGATACTACTCCCGGAAATCAGGCAACAGTAGTTCAATATATCGATAAAGCGGTAGCACTTGATACTTTAGAATCAAATAAAGCAGCTTACCTGAAATGGCTGGGACAGGCTTATGTAAAGCAAAAAAACTATGGCGAAGCGGCTAAAGTATTCGGAAGGGTAATCAGCGTTAAACCTAATTATACTAATGTGGATTTGTTTAATGCCGGTTATAATTTTTATGTTGCCGATCAATATGATTCTTCAAACAGGTACTTTAAACTGTACACAGAAAAATACCCCGATGACATAATGGGGTATTATATGATGGGAAATGCATACTCTGTCATAGATTCCACCAGTGCATTGGGTTTAGCCATTCCTTATTTTAATAAAACCATTGAGATAGGAGAGGCTGACACCACCAAAGCCAATGCTAAAAACCGTTTAATGGTAGCGTATAAATTTTTTATAGGATACTATTTTAATACTAAGAAGGATAAAGATTCAGCGTTGATTTATGTGGACAAGGCGCTGGTACTTGACCCTGCAGATGAATCAATGATTTCTAATAAGGAATTTATTATGAAATATGACCCGAATGCAGCACCTAAACAAGCTGCTAAAAAACCACAAGGTCAGTCGGGGAACAAAAAGAAATAGTTTAATAAAAAACCTGTAAACCCCGTTATCAATGGATAACGGGGTTTTGTTTTATATACTATGGAATATTGCTCTTGCTGCCGTATTTTTGCTGCTAATAAGAGCTGATATAATATGAAGTTTTTTTTCTTACAGGCAACAGATGTGAATAATGCGGCAAATTACCTTCCAATTGGCCTTCAAATGCTGTTCGCAATCGGTTTAATCGCCACTATTATTATCGGTTCAAATTTCCTGGGTCCTAAACGGGCAACTGCCGATAAGTTACAAAATTTTGAAAGCGGTATTGATATAAGAGGTAACGCCCGTCAGCCAATGGCTGTTAAATATTTCCTGGTAGCGATATTGTTTGTGTTGTTTGATGTGGAAGTGATATTCTTTTATCCCTATGCCGTAAACTTCCGTGAGCTGGGCTGGGATGGCTTTGTGGCAGTGTTGATTTTTGTTACATTATTTATCACAGGGCTGGTGTATATTTTTAAGAAACGTGCATTGGAATGGGAAGAATAGGATTTGGTAATTAATCAATTTGGAAATTTGAAGATGAGAATAAGTTTCTGGCATCATCAAATCTCCAAATCAACAAATTAAATAATTAGTATGTCTCGTCCGGTACAATATAATAATCACGTAAAATTTGAGGGGATACCCGAGGGGTATATGGGAGAGGGTTTTATGGCAACCAATTTTGAAAAAGTGGTGAGCCTTGCCCGTAAAAATTCCATCTGGCCCTTGCCTTATGCAACCAGTTGTTGCGGTATCGAGTTTATGGCCACCGCTGCCAGTCATTATGATATAGCACGATTTGGTGCCGAGCGTATGAGTTTTTCTCCACGCCAGTGCGAGTTGATTATGGTGATGGGAACCATTTCCAAAAAAATGGGTCCGGTTTTGCGACAGGTTTATTTACAAATGGCAGAACCACGTTGGGTAATGGCCGTTGGTGCTTGTGCCTCATCAGGTGGGATTTTTGATACCTATTCTGTTTTGCAGGGAATTGATCAGGTGATTCCGGTGGATGTTTATGTGCCCGGTTGCCCGCCACGGCCCGAAGCTATATTAGACGGATTTATGCGGATACAGGAACTGGTAAATGCAGAAGGATTGCGGAGAAGACACAGCGATCAGTACAAGGAGTTACTGGCGGGATATGGAATACTATAAAGCTAATAGCTAAATGACTTTGACAAACGAATCGATACAACAAAAACTAACTGAAAAATTTCCCGATCAATTAACCGATTGGCAGGAACCTTATGGCATGCTTACGTTTACGGCGCCAAAAGATCTTAATTTAAAAGTGCTTCAGTTTTTGTTTGATGATGCTGAATTGGGATTTCGGTTTTTAACCGATCTGCAGGCAGTACATTATCCCGAAAATAAAGGAGCAGAACTGGCAGTTGTTTATCATTTACATAATCTGGTTGCCAATATACGGATACGTTTTAAAGTATTTACCGATATAGAAAAGCCCGATGTGTTTAGTGCAACGGCTTTGTATCAATCGGCCAACTGGATGGAAAGAGAGACTTACGATTTTTATGGCGTGAACTTTATTGGCCATCCAAATTTAATAAGGGTTTTAAATGTTGATGAGATGGATTATTTCCCAATGAGAAAAGAGTTTCCATTGGAAGATCAATTAAGGATTGATAAGGATGATGAAATGTTTGGAAGAGGATAGGAATTAAAAAAAATAGAAAGTGCAGAATGAGTTTTTATAAAAAACATAAGAGGCCTTTTTTAATAGCATTTGTCGCTATCTTTTTATTGCAGTCGATTTGGAATTTTTATCAATTCGCCGATAAAAATGATGGCATGGCTATGATTGCGGGAATAGTTTTTGGAGTAATGGCTATTCTTTATGGATTTGATTTATTTGACTGCATTAAAAATCAAAAGAAAGAAATTAGTAATTGAGTTTTAAAGATGAGTTTTTATAAGAAAAATCAACAAGGCTATTTAATTGTAAAAACAGTTGCATTTATAATCGGTTCCGTTATGTGGCTTTATCGCTATTCTGAGGATGCAATGAAAATGGATATTTTTGGAGGAGTTGTTTTTGGGGTTTTGGCGGTGTTTGGTATTGAGGAGTTGTATTTGTTTTATAAGAATAGAAAATCAGAACGGGTTAAAAGCTAATAATAAAAAGAGAAACAACTTTTTGTTTTTAAATTTTAACTTTTGACTTTAAAAAATGAGTGAACATATAATTTTACCGGAAGGAAGTATTGAAAAGCAGACCACCACGCTTAACCTGGGACCAACGCACCCGGCTACGCATGGCGTGTTTCAGAATATACTGGAGATGGATGGAGAGCGGATATTAAAATCCGAATCAACCGTTGGTTATATCCACCGTGCATTTGAAAAAATTGCAGAGCGCCGTCCTTTATATCAAATTACACCACTTACCGATCGTTTAAATTATTGCTCAGCACCCATTAACAACATGGGCTGGCATATCACTTGTGAAAAATTGTTGGGTTTAGAAATTCCAAAACGTGTTGATTATCTCCGGGTAATCATCATGGAACTGGCCCGTATAGCCGATCACCTTATTTGTAATTCAATTGTTGGCGTGGATAGTGGAGCGTATTCAGGATTCCTTTACCTTATGCAGTATCGTGAACTAATCTATGAAATATATGAAGAAATATGTGGCTCCCGCCTTACTACTACTATTGGGCGTATTGGCGGTTTTGAAAGGAATTTCAATGCTACGGCATTCGAAAAACTCGAAAAATTTCTGAAAGAATATCCACGTACTTTAAAAGAGTTTGAAAACCTCTTTACAAGGAACAGGATATTTATGGATCGCACCATCGGCTGCGGCCCCATCAGTGCAGAACGTGCATTGAACTATGGTTTCACTGGTCCAAATCTGCGTGCCGCCGGAGTAGATTATGATGTACGGGTGCACACACCGTACAGCAGTTACGAGGATTTTGATTTTATTGTTCCGGTTGGAACAACCGGCGATTGTTACGACAGATTCTTAGTTCGCAACGAAGAAATGTGGCAGAGTCTTAGCATTATTGAACAGGCTTATCAAAAAGTACAGGAATTTAAAGGTGCTGATGCTGAAGTGTTTCATGCTGATGCACCTGCTTATTATTTACCGGAGAAAAAAGATGTGTACACCAAGATGGAAGCGCTCATTTATCATTTTAAAATTGTGATGGGTGAAACCGAAATGCCGGTTGGTGAAGTGTACAGCCCGGTAGAAGGCGCCAATGGCGAGCTTGGTTTTTATTTGATCAGTGATGGAGGAAGAACACCTTACCGTTTACATTTCCGCAGACCATGTTTTATTTATTACCAGGCCTTTGAAGAACTGGTGAAAGGCGGTATGTTGAGTGATGCGGTAATAACAATGAGCAGTTTAAATTTGATTGCAGGGGAGATGGATGCATAATAAATTATGAATTTAGAATTATGAATTATGAGTGTTGAGTTTTCAAAAAATAGTATGGATAAGGTTAACGAGATTATTTCCCGTTATCCCGAAGGCAAACATAAAAGTGCCCTGTTACCTGTATTACACATGGCGCAGGAAGAGTTTGGCGGCTGGCTTGATGTGCCGGTGATGGATTATGTGGCTGCTGTTTTAAAAATAGAGCCCATCGAAGTATATGAAGTAGCCAGCTTTTACAGCATGTATAATTTAAGTCCGGTTGGTAAATATTTATTTGAAGTTTGCCAGACAGGGCCTTGTATGCTGAACGGCAGCGATGATATTATTGCCTACATCAAAGAAAAACTGAACATTGGCGTTGGCGAAACAACTGCTGATGGTATGTTTACTTTAAAAACAGTTGAATGTCTGGGAGCCTGTGGTTATGCTCCCATGATGCAGCTCGGCAAATTGTATAAAGAACATTTAACCAAAGAAAAAGTAGATGCCATCATTGCAGACTGCAGGGCAAAGGCAAACTAAATTGAAAAAATTACTGCCCATATTATTTGTACTGATTGCGGTTGGCAGTTTTGCCCAAACCGATGAAGAGAAATTAATTAAAACGGTCAAGGAATTTCATGTGGCACTGGTTAATAAAAATACAGTTTCTATAAACCAGCAAACGGATAAGGCGCTTAGTTATGGACATAGCAATGGCTGGGTACAAACGAAAGCTGATTTAATTAAGGATTTTGAAACCGGTTATATCAGTTATCAAAATATAAAAGAAGACAGTATTTCAGTTACGATGAACGGCAACATGGCTAACGTTCGTTTTATTGCAGATTTTTCTGCTACGATGAAAGGAGCAACGAATACCTATCATTTAAAAGTGCTGGAGGTTTGGGTGAAGAAAGGTAACAGATGGTTATTATTTGGAAGACAGGCTGTAAAAGCATAAAAAATGAATACGAAAATTCAAACCCGGGCAGAACTAATATTTAGAGACTTAATAACGATATGTTATCTGTTGCTGATTTTTTTTCCTGTAAGATATAATGTCAGCACAAGGTTGTTGTGGGTTATTTTGTTTGCAATTTTTAGCGTTAGGCAATTTATGGCCCACTCAGAATATTATAAACTGAACAAAAGAATTTATTAAGATAATACTGCGTTCAATCTTTTTTGAATGCAAATTTGCAAATATGTCGAAAAAATTATTATTAGAAAAAGCACATGTTGAAGGCATTCGTACCTACGAAGTGTACCGCCGTGAAGGAGGTTACCGTAGCGTAGAGAAAGCTTTAAAAATGGCACCGGCAGATATTACTGAAGAAGTGAAGAAGAGCGGGCTGAGAGGCCGTGGTGGTGCAGGTTTTCCTACAGGATTAAAATGGAGTTTCCTGGCAAAGCCCGATGGTGTTCCCCGTCACCTGGTGGTTAATGCAGATGAAAGTGAACCCGGTACATTTAAGGACAGGTACCTGATGGAATTTATTCCGCATATCCTGATTGAAGGAATGATCGTTTCTTCATTTGCATTGGGTTCAAATGTTTCATACATATATATACGTGGCGAGTATGCATGGATAGTTGATATTTTAGAAGAAGCCATTGCCGAAGCAAAACAGAACGGTTTCCTCGGTAAAAATATTTTAGGAAGCGGCTTCGATTGTGAAATTTATGTGCAACGTGGCGCTGGTGCTTATATCTGTGGCGAAGAAACTGCGTTGTTGGAATCACTGGAAGGTAAAAGAGGTAATCCAAGAATTAAGCCTCCGTTCCCTGCTGTTAAAGGTGTTTGGGACAGGCCAACCGTGGTTAATAATGTTGAAACGATTGCAGCTGTTGTTCCCATCATCAACGATGGTGGCGATGAATATGCCAAGATCGGAATTGGAAAAAGTACCGGTACAAAATTGATGAGTGCCTGCGGCAATATCAACAAACCCGGCGTTTACGAAATTGATATGACCATCTCTGTTGAAGAATTTATTTACAGCGATGAATATTGCGGCGGTATACCTAATGAAAAAAAATTAAAAGCTTGTATCCCGGGTGGGTCGTCTGTTCCTATTTTGCCGGCTAATTTATTATTGACAACAGCTAAAGGAGAAAAAAGATTAATGAACTATGAAAGTCTTTCTGATGGTGGCTTTGCAAGCGGCAGTATGATGGGGTCGGGTGGTTTTATTGTTTTGGATGAAGATCAGTGCGTGGTTAAACATACATACACGTTGGCTCGTTTTTATCGCCATGAAAGTTGCGGACAATGCAGTCCTTGCAGAGAAGGAACCGGCTGGATGGAAAAAATATTATTGAACATCGAAAACGGAAAAGGCAAGATGAGTGATATTGATTTGCTTTGGGATATTCAAAGGAAGATTGAAGGAAATACGATTTGCCCGTTAGGCGATGCAGCGGCATGGCCGGTTGCAGCAGCTATCAGGCATTTTAGAGATGAGTTTGAGTGGCATGTAAATAATCCTGAATTGTGTTTAACACAGAATTATGGCTTGGCGCATTATGCAGATGCGATACATGTGCCGGAAGTTGTGTGATGTTTCACGCAAGGAGGCGCTAATGGGCAAGGACGCAAAGAAGAAGATGACAGAAAACGAAATATCAAGAGTGGTTTTCGATTTATGTGTATTGATTCATAGAAAATTTGGTCCGGGGCTGTTTGAAAATGTGTATGAAGAAATAATGTGCCATGAATTGAAAAAAATGGATATACCTTTTACAAGGCAACAGGGAATTCCATTGATACATGACGAAATAAGAATGGAAATTGGTTTTAGAGCAGATATAATTATAGAGAATAAAGTTATACTGGAATTAAAATCAATTGAAGCGTTGGCAGATATCCATTATAAACAACTGCTGACCTATTTGAAATTGACTGATTTAAAACTTGGAATGTTGATCAACTTTAATGTTCCGCTGATAAAAGATGGCATACATCGGATTGTAAATAAACTTTAAACTTTGCGTCCTTGCTCCTTAGCGGGCCTTGCGTGAAAAAATTATGGCAGAAGAAACAAAATTATTTAAAGTGACCATCGACAACATCACAATAGATGTTGCCCCAGGTACAACAATATTGAACGCTGCCCGCCAGATTGGAGGTGACGTTACTCCACCTGCTATGTGTTATTATAGTAAGCTGGAAGGCAGTGGCGGTAAATGCCGTACCTGTTTAGTAGAAGTTGCTGCAGGTTCAACAGCCGATCCAAGGCCCATGCCTAAACTGATGGCGAGCTGCAGAACAACGGTAATGGATGGCATGGTGGTAAAAAATATCACCAGCGAACGGGTGGTGGATGCAAGAAATGGTGTGGTTGAATTTTTGCTTATTAATCATCCGCTGGATTGCCCGATCTGCGACCAGGCAGGCGAATGTCATTTGCAGGATCTGAGTTACGATCATGGCAAGGAAGGCACCCGCTACGAATTTAAAAGAAGAACTTTCGAGAAAGAAGATATCGGTCCATACATTCAGTTGCACATGACAAGATGTATTCTTTGTTATCGTTGCACTTATGTTGCAGACCAGATTACTGAACAAAGGGTACATGGTGTGCTGGACAGGGGAGATCATGCTGAAATATCAACTTATATTTCAAAAGCAATCGATAATGATTTCAGCGGCAACATGATTGATGTTTGTCCGGTAGGGGCATTAACCGATAAAACTTTCCGTTTTAAAAACCGCGTTTGGTTTACCAAGCCGGTTGATGCACATCGCAATTGCGAAAATCCAAAATGCTGCGGTAAAGCAACATTATGGCTGCGTGGCGATGAAGTTTACAGAGTAACTGCCCGTAAAGATGAGTGGGGAGAAGTGCAGAGTTATGATGGAGTACCTGGTTGGATATGCAATACCTGTCGCTTCGATAAAAAGAAAACAAGTGACTGGACAGTGGAGGGATTAACAACCATCAGCCGTCATTCAGTTATCGGTGCAAACAAATATGCAAAACTGGATATGCCGAAGGAAACAATCAAAGAAGTAATGGGCGGACGTGATCCAAAATTGCTGATGAATATTCACAACGTAAGCGGCGTAAATAATCCCAATATTCATCTGAGTGAAATTGATCGTCCATCAACAATGGAAGATTTTGCAAAGTCGGGTGAGTTTGTAAAAGGTGAGGGCGAATCAACACAATGGGGGTTACAAAAAGAAGAAAAACAGTAAAGGAATTTATAAAACAGGTTTATGCTTTTAGAAATTGGTTTGCCATTAATTATTGAAAAACTGGTTTTGATCGTCATTGTGGTAATGGCCTCATTGGTGATTGCCATGTACACTACTTTTGCTGAAAGAAAAGTTGCTGCCGTTTTACAGGATCGCCGGGGACCCAACAGGGCCGGGCCTTTCGGACTGTTGCAACCGATGGCCGATGGATTGAAATTGTTTTTTAAAGAAGAGATTATTCCGAATTTTTCTTCTAAAGCTTTATTTATTATTGGTCCTGGTTTGGCTATGCTTACTGCTATCATGACTGGTGCCGTGGTGCCTTGGGGGGATAAGGTTCATTTTTTCGACAGAGATATTGCTTTACAGATTGCCGATGTGAACGTAGGTATATTATATGTGTTTGCTGTAGTGAGCATGGGTGTTTACGGAATCATGATTGGCGGCTGGGCAAGTAACAATAAGTATTCATTGATGGGCGCTTTAAGAGCTGCGTCACAGATCATCAGTTACGAACTGGCAATGGGTATTTCTTTGATAGCGTTGTTGATGGTAACAGGTACCCTGAGCCTCAAAGAAATGGTATTGGATCAGCAGAGCGGTTACTGGAATATTATTTATCAGCCCCTGGGCTTTTTAATATTTTTAATTTGCGCATTCGCCGAATGTAACCGTACACCTTTCGACCTGGCTGAAGCAGAAAATGAATTGGTTGGCGGTTATCATGTGGAGTATTCATCCATGAAACTGGGTTTCTATCTCTTTGCTGAATATATAAACATGTTTATCAGCAGTGTGATCATGGCTACTTTATTCTTTGGTGGGTATGACATTCCGTTTTTGAATGAAGCGAATTATGATCAGAACTGGATGGCATTATTTGGAGTGATGATGTTGATGGCGAAAGTGGTTGGTTTCATCTTCCTGTTCATGTGGGTGCGCTGGACGATTCCGAGATTCAGGTACGATCAGCTGATGCACCTGGGCTGGAGAATATTAATTCCATTGGCGCTGTTCAATATGCTTTTAACCGGAGCATTGGTATTATTAAAACAAAACGGTTGGCATTTTTAAAGTTTAAAGTAACAACAACTGTCAGCCTGAGCTTGTCGAAGGCGGCTTGTTAAGGAGGAATAAAAAATGAACGCATTAACAAACAGAGCAAAACAGGTAGATCGCCGGAAAATGAATTTCTGGGAGCGGCTGTATCTGGTTGCTATTTTCAAAGGCATGATGATCACGTTCGGTCACATGTTCAAGAAAAAACCAACAATCAATTATCCCGAAAAAACAAGGCCGTTCAGTCCTGTTTTTCGTGGGTTACATATTTTAAACAGGGATGAAGAAGGCCGTGAAAACTGTACTGCCTGCGGATTGTGTGCGGTTGCCTGTCCGGCCGAAGCCATCACTATGGAAGCGGCAGAAAGACAATCTGACGAAGAGCATTTGTATCGGGAAGAAAAATATGCAGCCAAATACGAGATCAATATGCTGCGCTGTATTTTTTGCGGTTTGTGTGAAGAGGCCTGCCCCAAGGATGCAATTTATTTAAGCGAAACATTTGCGCCATCCGATTATCAGCGCAAACAATTCATTTATAAAAAAGAAGAATTATTAATACCACACCCGATTGAACAACCCGAAGAATATAAAAAAGCTTTGGGTAACAGGGTGAAAAGAGAACCGGCTAACTAATTTTATGGGCATTACAGAAATATTATTTTGGGGTTTATCGGTATTGGCTTTGTTTGCCGCCATCATGGTGGTTGCAAGTAAAAGTCCGGTGCACAGTATCCTGTCGTTAATTGTGGTGTTCTTCGCCATATCCGGTCATTATATTTTATTGAACGCACAGTTTTTGGCAATTGTAAATATCATTGTTTATGCCGGCGCCATCATGGTGTTGTTTTTATTTGTGGTGATGCTGATGAATCTGAATGCAGAATCGGAACCCAAGAAACACCGTATGTTGCAGTTTGCCGGATTGATTTCGGGAGGTTGTTTATTTCTGGTAATTATCTCAGCCATTTCAGAAACACCTCAAGCTGCAAACTCAGTATTAATTGGCACTGGCGATAACGGGTTAATTAAAAACCTAGGCATGGTTTTATTTAAAGATTATGTAATTCCATTTGAGATAAGCAGTGTGTTGTTTTTAAGTGCGATGATTGGTGCGGTTGTAATCGGGAAAAAAGAAAAATAAAGAGGTTTAGCAGCCTGTAAAATATAAGTATGGAAATTAAATGGTACATCGGTTTGGCAGTGGCGCTGTTCTGCACAGGAATAGTAGGTGTGTTAACACGCCGCAATTCCATCATCATTTTTATGTGCATCGAGTTAATGCTGAATGCCGTGAATCTGTTGCTGGTTGCATTTTCAAAAATGCATGCGGCATCTCCCATGGGAATTGCTGACCCATCCATTGTGAGCAACGCACAAATATTTGTATTCTTCATCATGGTGGTGGCAGCGGCGGAAGTAAGTGTAGGGCTGGCGATCATTGTAATGCTGTACAGGAATACCAGATCGGTGGATGTGAATTTCCTGAACAGGCTAAAAAATTAACCGCTGACCACAGACTACCGACCACTGCATAAATTGCTTTAGTCAGTAGTCTGATGTCAGTCGTCTTAAAATTGTTTATGAGTAATATTTTTCAATTGGTTTGGCTGATACCTGTGTTGCCTTTGCTGGGCTTCCTGGTTAATGGATTGTTCCGCAAGCAGGTTTCAAAAACCATGGCAGGCGTCATTGGTAGCGGAACTGTGTTTGGTTCTTTCGTAATCAGCTTATTGGTTTTCTTTTCGGTAAAAGAAGGCAACACGCAGGTGGCCCATTATTTCGATTTTATAAATATTGCTGCCCTGAAGATTGGTTTCGATTTTCAGATTGATCAGCTTTCTTCTATCTTCTTATTAATTATAACCGGCGTTGGATTTTTAATACATGTGTATTCGACTGCCTACATGCATGATGAAGAATCAAAAGATTTTGCGAAATATTTTGCGTACTTAAATCTTTTTGTGTTCTCTATGTTGTTGCTCGTGATGGGCGCCAACTATGTTATTATGTTCATCGGTTGGGAAGGCGTAGGACTTTGTTCTTATCTACTCATCGGCTTCTGGTTTAAAAATACCAATTACAATATTGCGGCAAAGAAGGCCTTCATCATGAATCGTATTGGTGACCTTGGTTTTTTACTGGCTGTATTCTGGCTAATAACTAAAGTTGGTTCAGTTGATTTTCATCATGTTTTTAAATCTGTTCCCGAATTATTTATCGCAGGTAAAATAACAATTGTTGATATAACCGGAATCACTTTGTTATTATTTGTTGGCGCTATGTGTAAGAGTGCTCAAATTCCTTTGTATACCTGGCTGCCCGATGCGATGGCTGGCCCAACACCAGTGAGCGCATTGATACATGCAGCAACCATGGTAACCGCAGGTATCTACATGATTGCACGTAGCAACATATTATATACCATGGCTCCGGTAAGTCAGGGCGTTGTTGCCATCGTTGGATTGGCAACTGCAATTTTAGCGGCCACTATCGCACTAAAACAAAACGATATTAAAAAAGTACTGGCTTACTCAACCGTAAGCCAGTTGGGATATATGTTTTTAGCATTGGGTGTTGGAGCCTACACCGGCGCCGTGTTTCATGTTATGACACATGCTTTCTTCAAAGCCTTGTTATTCCTTGGTGCAGGAAGTGTTATACATGCTATGAGTGGTGAACAGGACATTCGCAACATGGGTGGATTGAAAAAGTACATGAGTGTTACGCACATCACATTTTTATTAGCTTGTCTGGCTATCGCCGGTATGCCGCCTTTCTCCGGTTTCTTTTCTAAAGATGAAATTTTAGCGGCTGCATATAATAATAGCCCATTGCTTTGGGGTGTGGGTGTTGCCGGTGCCATCATGACGGCGTTTTATATGTTCCGTTTGTATGCAATGACATTTCTCGGAAAATTCAGGGGAACAACAGAGCAGGAGCATCATCTGCATGAAAGCCCGAAAGCAATTACTATTCCTCTAATCATTTTAGCGATCCTTTCAGTTATTGGTGGATGGATTGGCATACCGGAAATATTTATGCATGGCGGTCACAGATTGGAAGAATTTTTAGCACCGGTATTTGCACAAAGCAATGCACTTATTCCAAAACATGATTTATCGCACACAACAGAATATATGTTGATGGGTATTTCTGTTGGTGCCGCATTAATAGCTTTGGTATATGCATGGAACAAATTCAGCAAATATCAAAAAACAGAAAAAGAAGAAACCGGACTTGGAAAAGTACTGGAAAATAAATGGTACGTTGATGAATTGTACGATAGTATCATTGTGAAACCTGTTCTCTCTATCGCAAAATATTTCAGTAATGTATTTGAGAAGAAGGGTATTGATGGTTTTGTAAACGGTGTTGGCAAAGCGGTTAATTATGGCAGTAGGCAAATCCGTTTATTGCAATCTGGCCAGGTTGGTGCGTATGTGTTATTTATGGTGTTGGGCATGTTGCTCTTTTTTATTATTCAATTGTTTTTGTAAGATTATAATATGGACCCAAAAAATATTTGGATAACGTTTCCGGAGTTGTTAACCTGGTTTCCACTGATAGCGGGGCTGGTTGCTTTTATGATCCGTAAAGAAAAAACGGTTAAGGCATGGGCAATCATATCAGCTTTAATTACTTTAGGTATTTCGGTGGTAAGCCTTTGTTACGCCGATAGTGTAAAATATTTTGCACTTAACAATGTAAGTTATTACTGGTTAAAGGATATTGGCAGCAGTTTTTCTTTAGGGCTCGATGGTATGGGCCATATGCTTACTGCTTTAACTGCTATTGCATTTCCTGTAATTTTTATCGCTACTAATAAAACAAGCTATAAAAATGCAAATATATTTTATGGGTTGATGTTATTGACCCAGGCCGGGTTAATGGGTGTGTTTTCGGCCATTGACGTGTTGGTATTTTACATTTTCTGGGAGCTGGCTGTTATTCCTGTTTACTTTTTGTGCAGCCGTTGGGGTGGTGAAAGAAGGATTCAGGCAACATTTAAATTTTTTGTGTACACATTTGCAGGGTCGTTGTTAATGCTGATTGGTATTATATATGTGTATCAACACACTGCCGGTACTTCATTTGCAGAGCATTCGTTTTCCATGAATGCGTTTTATTCGGCCACACTTTCAGCAACCGAACAAAACTGGATATTTTGGTTGTTCTTTATCGCCTTTGCTATAAAGATGCCTGTCTTTCCTTTTCACACCTGGCAGCCGGATACTTACGAACAGGCACCAACTGCAACAACTATGGTGCTGAGCGGAATTATGGTAAAGATGGGTGTGTTTGCAGTGATACGCTGGATACTGCCAATTTTTCCCGAAGCGGTTACCCGCTTTGATAATATTGTGATCGGACTTTCAGTTGTTGGCATGATCTACGCCAGTTTAATTGCAATTAAACAGGACGATCTGAAACGATTTGTTGCTTATTCATCCATTGCACATATCGGACTAATGTGTGCAGCCATCTTCACCAAAAGTGAAATTGGTTTGCAAGGTGTGATGATACAGATGTTCAGTCATGGTATAAATATTATTGGCATGTGGATAGTGGTTGACCTGATTGAAAAACAAACCGGCACCCGTAAAATTTCGGAGTTGGGAGGCATTGCACATAAAGCACCGGCACTTACTATTTTCTTGGTAGTAATTGCGTTGGCAAATATTGCCCTGCCTTTAACAAATGCTTTTGTTGGTGAATTTATGATGTTCGGCGGGCTATTCAAATTCAACATGGCATATACAGCTGTGGCTTTAGTGAGTATTATTCTGGCTGCAGTGTACACTTTAAATATGGTGCAGAAGGTTTTTTATGGCGAGTCAAATACCATCACAGAAAAAATACAGGAGATATCATTTAATCAAAAACTGGTTTTAGCAATACTGGTTGTATTTATTTTTCTGTTTGGGGTTTTTCCACAACCTGTTTTCGACCTCACAAAAGATACAGTTTCGGCTTTATTAATAAGGATTAAATAACTAAAATTAAATTCCGTCTTTGACGGACAGGAATATGAACGCAATTATTTTTTCAGCAATCTGGGGTGTAATAATGATGTTGGGCGGAGCTTTTATTAAAAGTAAAAGTCTGCCTAAATACCTGGCAATTTCCGGATTGGTCATCATTCTCATCCTCAATTGCATCGAAATAAATTCGGGTATGCCAATATTTTCTCCTGATGTTAAGGGCATGTTGGATACGAATGTGTTTAATCTGGTCTTTATTAATGTTGCATTTAGTTGCACCCTGCTTTACTTTCTGCTGAGTGGAAGAGATATTGAAAAAGTTGGTGAAAATGTTTCGGAATATTTTGCATTGATATTTTTTATTTTAAGCGGTATTGCTATAATATCCACTTTTAATTCTTTGTTGTTGTTGTTTATCGGTATCGAAATTGTTTCCATACCGCTTTATATTTTAACTGGCAGCGATAAGAAAAATCTTAAAAGCAATGAAGCGGCGCTGAAATATTTTTTAATGGGCGCTTTCTCCACCGGCATCATGTTGCTTGGCATTGCATTTTTGTATGGCGGCAGCGATATCGGGTCTTTCAACACCAATATGATCATTTCAGGAAATGCGCCAATGCCAGCTATGATTGCTGCAGGCCTGGTATTGCTGTTAATATCCATGTCGTTTAAAGTTTCGGCTGCGCCATTTCATTTCTGGACACCCGATGTGTATGATGGAGCACCAACAGTTTTTACTTCTTTTATGGCAACTATCGTAAAGGCAGCCGCTTTCTTTGCCTTTGTCCGTTTGTTTGAAAACACTTTTGGCAGCATGCACAGTCAATGGCAAACTCTTATTGTTATTTTAATTGCCGCTACATTATTGATAGGAAACCTTACAGCAGTTTTTCAGCAAAGCGTAAAACGTATGCTGGCTTATTCAAGTATTGCACAGGCGGGCTTTATGTTGTTTGCTTTATTTGCGTTAAGTAAACTTGCTAAAGAAGGTTTAGTATTATATGCAGCCGCTTACAGCCTGGCCAGCATTGGTATATTTGCTATCCTCATAAAAATGAAAGATTTTACCGTTGAAGGGTTTAATGGTATGGGCAAACAGCAACCTTGGCTGGCAGTTACTGCAACTGTTTTCTTGCTATCATTAACAGGTATTCCTTTAACTGCCGGTTTTCAAAGTAAATTCTTTATGTTGATGGCAGCTGTGCAAAACGGACAGCATATCTGGCTGGTGATATTTGCTGTATTATGTGCCGCCATCAGTGCTTATTATTATTTCAGGGTTATACAGGCCATGTTTTTTAAAGAAGCTGCCGAAGGCACTGTTTTGGCTGAAGATATAACACCTGCTTTTAAAATCCTGTTGCTGGTAACCGCAGTATTAATTATCGTTTTAGGTTTGTTCCCTCACTGGCTAACCGATTGGTTATATTTTTAAAATAATATAGTACCGTTTATAAAAGTTTTACCAGATAATAATTTTCAGTGCTTAACTTTAGACGGAATATTATTATACATGACTTTTAAAGACACACTATCTCTTTCCTGGACCAATATCTCAGGTAATAAATTACGCACTGCAATTACTGTGGCAATTATGGCCTTGGGCATTTTTGCTTTAATACTCATCATCACCTCTATTAAAGCAGCCAGTAACAGTCTTACCACCAGTTTTTCTACCATGGGGGCTAATTCGTTTAGTCTTCGTTTTAAAGACCGTAACATTCGCATTGGCGGAGGCAGAAACAGGGAGAATACAAAAACAAGCAAATCTGCACTAAGAACAAAAAAATCAAACCTGGGTAAAATAATTACCTACGATGAGGCAAAGGCTTTTAAAGACCGGTATCATTTTCCGGCCAAAGTGAGCCTGGCATTAATGGGGCCACGTAATATTGTTTGTAATACTGATCGTAAAAAAACAAATCCTGATGTAACTGTTTTGGGTGGGGATGAAAATTACCTGGAACTGAATGGATATAATATTGAGTATGGCCGCAACTTTACCGAAACAGAAGTGGAATCGGGAAGAAGTATTTGTATGCTGGGTAGTGCTGTTGCTAAAAAACTCTTTCCCGAAAACCCGGCAAAAGCCATTGATAAGGTGGTAAGTGTTGATCATACACCTTATCGTGTTGTGGCAGTTTTAGAAGACAAAGGGTCGAGCGCATTTTTTAATACCAGTAAAATCATTGTCACTTCTTATAATAATATCAGGCGGCTGTATTCCACACAAAATGCTTCCTTTAATGTAGGGGTAATGGTACCCGATTTAAAAATGATGGACGTAGCTATTGGTGAAGCAAAAGGTACTTTCAGGCCAATTAGAAAACTGAATGTAAAAGATGAGGCTAATTTTTATGTAGATAAAAGCGACAGTATTGCCGAAGCCTTATTAACCAATCTGGGCTTTTTAGAGAAAGGAACAATTGGTATAGCCTTTATAACTTTAATTGGTGCCGCCATAGGATTAATGAACATTATGCTGGTTGCGGTAAATGAACGAACCAAGGAAATAGGACTTATAAAAGCATTGGGAGGAACCAAGGAAGATATCAGGGCTCAGTTCCTGTACGAATCAATCCTCATTAGTTTACTGGGAGCAGTTGTAGGAATATTATCAGGAATATTACTGGGTAATGTGGTAGCCATTTTATTAAAAACAGGCTTTGTTGTACCCTGGGCCTGGGTTATTGCAGGTATTTTTGTTTGCTCATTTGTGGGGCTTGCTGCGGGTTTATACCCGGCATATAAGGCTTCAAACTTAGATCCGATTGTGGCATTAAGGTACGAGTAGCCATATTTTAATAGAACTTAAGTAGTTTCAAAATAGTTTTTTTCTAAAAATTTAAAGATTTTACTAACAAATTTGTGTAAATAACACATTTTAGCATCGTAAAAAAATAATTATAAAATAAAAATTTCGTAAGTTGTAACTTTCAATTATTTATTTACCTTGTGATTCTTGTTTTAGATATTGTGTAGATACATAATTGATTTAATCAAAACTAATAACAAACAAGTCCTATATTCAACATCAAACAAAAATTAAACTTTTTACAAAACTAAAAATCAGAATTTTATGGCAGAGACTACAGCAACTGTAAAACCAACAACTTCAGTTCAGGCAAAAAAATCGAGCAACATTATTTCTCTATTAGCACCAGTATTATGTTTATTAGCCGGCTATTGTATCTGGCGTTTTGGACTGGGTGCAGGATCTAACTTTGGAGTTGGCAGCGAAAACGGTGGGTTCTGGCCCGACAGGCATGAACCTAAATCAGCTTTAAGCAAAATGTACCTGGGTGGTATTATTGTACCGGTATTGATTGGTACGTTTTTAACCATGGCTACATTTGCCATTGAAAGGTTTATGACCATTTCAAAGGCAAACGGTACCGGTAACAATGCCGATTTCATCCGTAAAGTTCAATATCAGCTGGCCAACAAAAATGTTGACGCTGCTTTGGCTGAGTGCGATAAACAAAAAGGATCGGTTGGTAATGTTATGAAAGCAGGCTTACATCGCTACAAAGAAATGATCACAAATACAGAATTAAGTACCGAGCAAAAAGTAATTGCTATTCAGAAAGAAGTAGAAGAAGCTACTTCGCTGGAACTACCTATGCTGGAAAAGAACCTCGTTTTCCTTTCATCAATTGCTTCTCTGGCAACTTTGATCGGACTGTTAGGAACGGTAGTTGGTATGATACGTGCCTTTGCCGGTTTGGGAGCTGATAGTGGTGGCGCAAATTCAGCAGCACAGTTATCAATCGGTATCTCTGAGGCCCTGTATAACACGGCATTGGGTATTGGTACATCAGCTTTTGCCATTATGTTCTATAACATCTTTACAACAAAGATTGACGGTATCACATACGGTATTGATGAATCTGGATTTACTTTAACACAAACCTTTGCTTCGCTGTACAAATAATATGTATGGAATAAACAAAGTTTTGCATCTTAAAGAAAAATAAAAACAGATAAATATGCCAAAAGTTAAATTACCACGCAAGAGTACGATAGTTGATATGACAGCTATGTGTGATGTGGCTTTTCTGTTGTTGACATTTTTTATATTAGCAACAAAGCAAAAGCCACCCGAGGTACTTGCCGTAAAAACGCCTACATCGGTATCTGCCACAGCAGCACCCGATGAGTCCATTTTAATAACCATGACCAAGGAGGGGAAGGTGTTCTTAATGTTGGGCGATAAGACCAAAAAAGCTAATATCATTGATGACTTTAATACAACCAGAGGGCTTCAGCTAACTCCCAATGAATTGGCAAAGCTGAAGAAAATGGAGTTTATCGGGTTGCCCGTTAATAAATTGAAGTCGGCATTGAATATGGATCATGAAATCCCAGCTGGTGAGCAGGATGGAATACCTACCGACAGTACCAATAACGAGTTATCGATGTGGATGCGTAGTGTAACCAATGCTTATGCCGGTGGGGATCAGCGTAAACTACAGGAAATGCTGCTGGTTAAAGGGGATGGCGAAGCATTGTATCCTATATTTAAAAATGTAAAGGAAGCTTTTAAAGCCAATGAACTTTATAAATTCAGGATAGTTACCGAAGGTGAGAATGTACCAGTAGGATCAGAATTGTATAAAACCGCTAAAGACGCAGTTAAACATTAACATAAAAAAAGAATTACTATGGCTGAAATGGATGTGTCGTCAGGCGGAAGCCACAAAAAAGGGCCTGGCGTAAAAAAATCGAAAAAACTTTCTACCCGTGTTGATCTTACTCCCATGGTTGACCTTGGATTTTTGTTAATCACTTTCTTTGTGTTTACAACTACCATGAGCCAGTCAACGGCCATGGCTATGAATGAACCAAAAGATGACGTGGATAAGCAGATGAAGGTTAAAAACTCTGGTGCCATGACTATATTATTAGGCAAGGGAAACCAGGTTTATTATTATTATGGTCAGCTACAACCAGAAACAATCAGCGACGAGTTTAAAAGCACAACTTTTAAAGGAATACGTAAACTGATTTCGGATAAGTTGAAATCAACCAATATTGATGACCTTATGTATATCATTAAGTCAGATGATAAGTCGACGTTTAAGAATGCGATTGATATATTGGACGAAATGGCTATATGCACTGTACCTCCGGGCCACTATGCCGAAGTACCAATGGTACCGGTTGAGAAAATGCTTATAGAGCAAACCGAAAAGGCAAACGGGATTCAGTAAAGAAAGTATATGGAATTGGCACAATTTTGAATCTAATTAATAAACAAGATTAAAATGGACGCAAATAAAATTTTAAGTTCCGATGTTCTTGACATCATATTTGATGGCAAGAACAAGGAATATGGTGCTTATCAGTTAAGGAAGACGTATAAAAAAACACTTACAAAGGCTTTGATCATTACCGGTACAGCATTGTTGCTGATAGTTGTAGGTACAGTATTTGCTGATATCATTGATAAAAATACCGCTAAAAAAGACTTTAATGTAAGGGATACACAGATGGCCGAAATAAAGGCAGAGGAACCGCCACCACCGCCACCTCCGCCACCACCGCCACCACCTGAACCACCACCACCACCAGAAATTAACCAGGTTAAGTTTACACCTCCAAAAATTGTAAAAGATGAAGAGGTTAAACCTGAAGAAAAAATTCAGGAAATCAAGGAAGACCAGGTTATCAGTACAAAAACTGTAGAAAGTGAAAATAAAGTGCAGATAGTACAGGCACCGGTGGAAGAGAAGGGTACACAGGTTGTAGAAGTAAAAAAAGCAGATGATGAAAACAAGATATTCACTAAAGTGGAAGTGGAAGCTGGTTTTCCGGGCGGAGAGGATGCATGGCGTAACTATCTGCGTAAAACACTGAATGCAAATACACCGGTAGACTATGGAGCCAGTGGCGGTAAATATACCGTAATTGTAAAGTTTGTAGTTAGTAAAGATGGTAGTTTAAGTGATGTGAAATGCGAAAATGATCCTGGTTTTGGAATGTGTGAAGAAGCAGTACGGGTAATTAAGAAAACCAAGAACTGGATACCTGCCATTCAGAACGGACGTAATGTAAATGCATATCGCCGTCAGCCTATTACTTTCCTGGTTGAAGATTAATTTATTAAAAAGTAACTTATAGAAATCCTTCCGGTTTAACCGGAAGGATTTTTTTTATGGAAATAATTACCATAACCATCTCAGTTAAAACTTACTGTTATGGCAGAAATAGAAATAATAAAATCGAATCAACGAAAGCAGCGGTTTGTAAAAAAAGTACTATGGTTGATTTAACGCCCATGGTAGACCTTGGCTTTTTACTCATTACTTTTTTTGTTTTCACCGCTACCATGGCGACACAAACTGTAATGAAGGTGGATATGCCAATTGATAAAGGTGATATAAGAGATGATGTGTGCGAATCCTGCGTTCTAACTGTTTTGCTGGATAAAGACAACAATATAAAATATTATGAAGGAGCTGTTGAGAATAATCCCGACGTAAAACAAACAGGCTATGCTCCCGGAGAAATAAGAGCCGTACTGATGACTAAAATGTACAAGGTAGAAAGTATACGAGGTAAAAGAGAAGCCTTTATTCTGATTATTAAACCTTCGGCCGCCAGTAGCTTTAAAAACTTTGTTGATATAACTGATGAAGCGGCAATTTGTAATATAAAGCGGTATTACATTGATGAGATAAGGGAAGCTGATAAAAAAATACTGGATAAGAAATTATGATCATGAATTTTCCGCATTAGCCATTACAGGCGGTATCTTTGCCCAATGGCAAATCAAATTTCGGGCTGGGATGATACTATCGTTGCTTTGGCAACGCCTTCAGGTATTGGTGCCATTGGGATCATTCGCTTAAGTGGAACAAAGGCGATGGATATTGTAAATGCACTTTTCCCCTCAAAAGATTTAGCAAATCAAAAAACACATACCATCCATGTTGGTTTTATAAAGGAAGAAGAAACGGATATTGATGAAGTGGTGGTTTCTTTATATAAAAGTCCTAAAAGTTATACTGGCGAAGATGTTGTGGAGATTGGTTGCCATGGAAGCCCGTTTGTACAGCAACAAATTATTCAGGCCTGCATCCGCAAAGGAGCCAGAACAGCAAAAGCCGGTGAGTTTACACAGCGGGCTTTCTTAAATGGTAAACTCGATCTTACACAGGCCGAAGCTGTTGCTGATATCATAGCATCCAATACAGCAGCTTCACAAAAAACAGCACTGCATAATATGCGTGGTGGTTTCAGCGAAATATTAAAAAACTTAAGAGAGAACCTGATCCAGTTTTCGGCATTGATAGAACTGGAACTGGATTTCAGCCAGGAAGATGTAGAGTTTGCTGACCGGACAAAATTTTATGAGCTGATTAATGAGGCCACACTAGTAACAAGTGACCTGTTACAATCTTTTCAGTTGGGTAATGTTATTAAAAACGGTGTTAGTGTTGCCATCATTGGAAAACCCAATGCAGGTAAAAGTACATTACTGAATACATTACTGAATGAGAACCGGGCTATTGTTAGTGAAATTGCCGGCACCACAAGAGATACAGTTGAAGAAGTGATAAATATTGATGGTATACTTTTCAGGTTAATAGACACGGCAGGGATACGGGAGCACAGTACCGATGTAATTGAGCTGATAGGTATTGAAAAAACCCGGGAAAAAATAAAAGAATCAGATGAAGTGATTTATTTGTTTGATGTAAATACTGAATCGCTTGATGATATTACAACAGCAAAAAAACTGATTGAAGACAGTAATAAAAATTTTATTCTTGTTGGAAATAAAACTGACCTGGCCGGTGAGGAAAAAGCTGCTGCAAAATTTGCAGAAAACGAAGTTATTTTTATTTCAGCAAAAGGCATTTTCAATATTGATGTTTTAAAAAATAGTCTCGTAAACAAAGTTGTTCAGGGAAATATTAATACTGAGAACACCATTATCACCAACACCCGGCATTACGAGGCTCTAAAAGAAGTTGACAAATCGTTGGCCGAAATAAAAGCCGGATTGGATAACAGCATTCCCGGCGACTTACTGGCTCTGGATATCAGGCGCTGCCTGCATTATATTTCAGAGATTACAGGTGATATTTCAAATGAAAACGTACTTGATTACATATTCTCCAAGTTCTGTATCGGGAAGTAAAGAATTTTATCAGCAATCATTTTTGTGCTTTATTTATTTGACGAAGAAATAGTTATAAGGCATACTAAGAGTAACACGCTGTATTCCACTCCTCCAGATTGATACCCAACTACAAACCAGCCATTTTGTGCATGAACAAGTATGATACCCATAATAAGTTGTAAAATAAATACGGCTGCTATCCATCTTACAAAATATCCTGTAGCCATAATCAGTCCACCGGCAATTTCAAAAATGGTAAGAAACC
>JBATAS010000309.1:0-1666 GCA_049661965.1 Ferruginibacter sp.
CAACAGGAAAAAAATCTGCAGGACAGGTTAAGAAAAGTTAACACAGCTACATCGGCAAAGCCGGAAAAAGACTGGTAAACTGGTCTTACGTCCCGTCTGACCAATGGCCGAATATCACTATTTTTGCATCATGCAGTTTTACAGCGAATCACTCACATCATATAAGCGCCTCAAAACCCGGGAAGTTAAGATCGGGGATCTTTTAATAGGCAATAATCATCCTATACGTGTACAAACTATGACCACTACCGATACCATGGATACCATGGCCACGGTTGAGCAATCTATTCGTTGTATAGAAGCAGGGGCCGAACTGGTTCGTATTACTGCACCATCAAAAAATGAAGCTGAAAATTTACGTAACATAAAAGAGGAGTTAAGAAAAAGAGGATATAACACGCCGCTGGTTGCTGATATTCATTTTACACCTAATGCAGCAGAGATAGCCGCAAGAATTGTGGAGAAGGTAAGGGTGAACCCCGGCAATTATGTTGACAAGAAAAAATTTGAACAGATAGAATATACCGATGCAGAATATGCAGAAGAAATAGAAAGGATACGGGAACGCTTTACTCCGCTTGTGAAAATCTGTAAGGAACATGGTACGGCTATGCGTATAGGTACTAATCACGGTAGCTTGAGTGATCGCATTATGAGCCGCTATGGTGATACTGCCATGGGTATGGTTGAAAGTGCGATGGAGTTTTTACGTATTGCCCGTGCCGAAGATTATCACCAGATTGTGTTAAGTATGAAGAGCAGTAATCCGCAGGTGATGGTACAGGCTTATCGCTTACTCATTAATCACATGATGGATGAATTTGGCGAAGCGTATCCTTTACATCTGGGCGTAACAGAAGCTGGTGATGGGGAAGATGGCAGAATTAAATCAGCAATTGGTATTGGTACTTTACTGGAAGATGGGATAGGAGATACGATAAGGGTTTCTTTAACTGAGGATCCTGAGTTGGAGATTCCGGTATGTAATGATATTGTAAAACGATATAAATCAGTATTGAGTAACGATGCAGTTCCTGCAATTGAAAAACTTCCTTATTCTCCTTTTGAGTATAACCGCAGAGAAAGTTTTGAAGTTAGTAATATCGGAGCAAAACATGTCCCGGTTGTAATTGCAGATTTCAGCAAGTTCGAAAAAATAACTCCGGAAAATTTAAAAGACATTGGCTACAGCTATGATGCAGCAACTGACAAATGGAATATAGGCGATGCCGCAGCAGATTATATTTTCTGCAACCAACCGCTTGATTTTGATTTGCCGGGAACATTAAAAGTTATTCTTTATCAAAACGAATGGCTGATAGTGGGAGATAAATCAAAGTGTGTTCCAATTCTGGAGGCTGATCAATACCTTGATAATAAAACGGAAAAATCTGCTTTACTGAATTTTGTGATGGTAGATTGTTATTCCGAAGGATATCCAGATCAGCATTTGGAAAAAGTATTTGCGAAACTTGCAGCAGATAAGGCCGCAGTTATTTGTTTGAGCAGTACAAACAAAAATGCCATGCAGAGCATTCGCAGAATGTTTGTGGAGCTGATGAATAATAAAATTCAAAATCCGGTAATTATTATTTGCGACAGTACAGATGATACAACCGATGAAAGCCTTATTCATTATTCAATAGAAGCTGGTGGTCTGTTACTG
>JBATAS010000310.1:0-11107 GCA_049661965.1 Ferruginibacter sp.
ACGACTCTAACCCCTTTTCTTCCTCTTTCGTCAATATATTCTTTTGGCTGTGAGTATTGTCCAACCTTAAGGTCTTTAAGCATAACCACCATATCCTGATCCAGCTGATCAATAGTTATATAAGTGCTGCCATCTTTGCCGGTAAGCTGTCCGGCTGTAAATTTACTTGCTTCATCATCACTGAATTTTGCCACAGCAGCTCCAAAATCCATTGTGCCTGCCATCAGCAACGCCCGTACCGAATCCAGTTTATCAATACCTTCTTTTATTTCGAAAGAAGTAACCTGCGGTATTAATAATAAATGCCTTACCGAAGCATCATCTCCGGCACGGCTTATCAATTGCATGATGTGATAACCAAACCGGGTTTTAAAAGGATTTGACACCTGGCCTGGTTTTAAGGTAAAGGCCTTACCCAACCATACCGGATCCAGTTCTTTTGAATAACGGTTTATATCGTATTGACCTCCGGTTTCTTTACTGCCCGGGTCCATGGTGTAAATACTTGCCAGGGTTGCAAAATCTTTTTTGCCACTTTCAATCTGTTCTTTAAACTCTCTTAACTGCTCTATGCAATATTCTTCTGCTTCACGGCTTGCTTTGGGAAAGGAGATGATCTGGCTTACCTCTACTTCGCTTTCGTACAGGTACAAACTGTCTTTTGGAATTTTTTCGTAATACTCGTTAACTTCTTTAGGTGTGATGCGTACATTTTCTACCACTTTACTACGCATGGCCCTGGCCAGTTCCTGGTCACGTATTGGTTCTTTAAAATCTTCTTTAAGCTGGTAAATAGTTTTACCCGCTATTTTTTCCAGTTCATCTTTTGATCCAAACTGCGCTATAAAACTTCTGATTTTATTATCAATAATAGTTTCTACTTCTTCGTCGGTAACCGGCAGTGAATCTTTTTCGGCCTGTAACACCAACGCCTTAATCCCCATGGCCTGGTCAAGCAGCAAACATCTTCCGTTTTCCGGTATGGCTATATTTTGCCGCTGCATATCAACAATGCTGTTATCAATATCGCTTTTTAAAATAATTTTATCACCCACTACGGCAACAATCTTATCAGCAACAATAGCTTTTGGCTGACTGTTTTGTGCATAAGATGCAGCAGTTATTGCAAAAATTGAGAGAAGAATTAATAAATATTTTTTCATTAAAATTATTTTTTTCAGCAGTATTTACAGTTGATAGAAGCATCAAAAATAAACTTCCGTTGTTTAAGCCCGCCAGGGGATTGGTTCATTTAACAAAAGATTGAGAAACCCCGAGCTGTTGGTAGTAAACTTAATATGATAGAGATTAAGATTACCTGCAGCATTTATAAAGTACGTTTTACTTCTATCTCTTCAAAGGCTTCTACTATATCGCCAACTTTTATATCGTTGTAGTTTTTAATTGTTAAACCACATTCCATGCTGGAGGTTACTTCTTTAGCGTCGTCTTTAAAACGTTTTAAACTGCCCAGCTCTCCGGTAAAGATCACAATACCATCACGTATCAACCTGATGCGGTTATTCCTGGCCATTTTACCATCAAGTACAAAGCAACCGGCAACGCTGGCTTTATCAAACTTATAAACCTCTCTGATCTCAACATTAGCCAGTATTTTTTCTTCAACACCCGGCTCAAGCATACCTTCCATGGCACTCTTGATCTCTTCAATAGCGTTGTAAATAACCGAGTACAGTTTAATCTGAATAGCTTCCTGCTCGGCCAGTTTGGCTGCCTGTATAACAGGACGCACATTAAATCCAATAATAATTGCATCAGAAGCATTAGCCAGGGTAACATCACTTTCGGTAATGGCACCAACGGCTTTATGAATAACTTTAATTACAATCTCTTCGGTACTTAATTTCTGTAATGAATCGCTCAATGCTTCAACTGAACCATCCACATCACCTTTGATAATTACATTCAGTTCTTTAAACGATCCCAATGCCAAACGACGACCGATCTCATCAAGCGTAATATGTTTCTTGGCTCTCATTCCCTGCTCACGCAATATCTGGCCACGTTTGTATGCCATACTTCTGGCATCACTTTCGTTTTCAAAAACCTTAAATGTTTCACCTGCCTGCGGAGCTCCGTTCAATCCTAAAATTAATACAGGTGTAGACGGCGGTGCTTCTTCCTCACGCTGGTTACGTTCGTTATACATGGCTTTTACTTTACCAAAGTTTTGACCCGATACTATCATATCACCAACCCGTAAAGTTCCATTTTGTACAAGTATTGTTGCCACATATCCTCTTCCTTTATCAAGCGTTGCTTCAATTACAGTACCACTTGCTTCTCTATTAGGGTTTGCTTTAAGCTCCAGGATATCCGTTTCCAGTAATATTTTTTCCATTAACAGATCAATATTCTCTCCGCTTTTAGCACTTATTTCCTGGCTTTGAAATTTACCGCCCCAGCTTTCAACCAATACGTTCATACCGGCAAGCTGTTCTTTAATTTTTTCGGGATTGGCGCCATCCTTATCCATTTTATTTATAGCAAATACCATGGGCACATTAGCTGCCTGGGCATGTGAAATAGCTTCTTTTGTTTGCGGCATTACTGCATCATCGGCAGCAACTACAATAACTGCAATATCAGTTACTTTGGCACCCCTTGCCCTCATGGCCGTAAAGGCTTCGTGGCCGGGTGTATCTAAAAAGGCAATATTTCTGCCATCCTTTAATGTTACTTCGTAAGCACCAATGTGCTGGGTAATTCCACCAGCCTCGCCGGCAATAACATTGGTGTTGCGGATATAATCCAGCAACGATGTTTTACCATGATCTACGTGACCCATGATGGTAACAATTGGCGCTCTCGGTACCAGGTCTTCTTCGCTGTCTTCTTCATCTTCAAAATCAAGTTCGCCAGCATCTTCCACACCAATAAACTCCACTTCGTAATTAAACTCACTGGCAACCAGTTCAATAACGTCGGCCTCCAGCCGCTGGTTAATAGAAACCATGATGCCAAGATTCATACATTTACTGATAATATCGGCAAAGCTTACATCCATCAAACCTGCCAGTTCGCTAACAGAAATATATTCGGTTACCTGCAACTTGTTGCTTACTTCACCAGCTTCTCCGGCCTGTTCGGCGTGTTCGTCTCTTTTTGCTTTACGGTATTTTGCCTTCAGGCTTTTTCCACGGCCGCCGGCACCTGCCAATTTAGCCTGTGTTTCCCGTAGCTTATCCTGAATTTCTTTTTCGTCAATAACCCTGTCTTCACGACGGGCCGGGCCAGAACCTGCTCCCTTATTAAACCTTCCGCTACCTGCCCTGTTAGAAGCACCGGTACCAGTTGTGCTGCCA
Organism: Ferruginibacter sp.; assembly: GCA_049661965.1. Classification (GTDB taxonomy): domain Bacteria; phylum Bacteroidota; class Bacteroidia; order Chitinophagales; family Chitinophagaceae; genus Ferruginibacter. The sequence continues at coordinate 3,327 of JBATAS010000310.1, forward strand.
CCTGGTCTTCTTCCGGCTCCAGGTGCTGCACCTGGTTTTTTCTCCATGGGAATACGTTTCCGCTTGCGCTTTTCGTCAGCTCCTTTTTTAGGCCGGGTATCATTATCAGCAGGCAAGTCTATTTTACCCATAATTTTAGGACCCGATAATTTCTTTGCTTTTATGTTTTCAATAAGTGGAGAACCTTCTATTTTTACTTCCTCAGCAGCTTTTATCTCTACCGGTATTACTGTCGGTTTTTCTTCTGCAACCTCTTCTGTCTTTTTAGTTTTCTTTGGTTCAGCAGTTTTCTTTTCCGTAGTTTTTTTTGCTGATTTTTTTGGCCTTGTTGATGAGTCTATTGAATCAAGATCAATTTTATCCAGCACTTTTGGTGTTTCCAGTGCCGGTGCCTTAACTTTTGTTACTGTTGATTTTTCTGCTTCAACAGTTTCTTCTTTTACTGGTTCTTTTACTTCTTCGGTTTTTGCTTCAATTATTTCTGCTGCAGGTTCTTCTTTTATTTCTTCCTCAACAGGTTTTGCTGTTTTGGCTTTCGTTTCCTTTTTAGTGAAAGAAAGGTCCTGTTCGTCTTTTTTCTTTTTAGATTCGCTTACACTGGCTCCTTTAGGAAGATCAATCTGCATGGCTTTTTCATGAGCAACTTTATCCTGCTGAAATTCCGTTTGCAAAACACGGTACATAGGTTCCGTAAGTTTTGATGTGGGCTTCAGGTCTTCATCGCCAAAACCTTTAGATACAAGAAAGTCTACCAAGGTATCCTTACCTATGTTAAACTCTTTGGCTGCCGCCATCAACCTCGGTGTAGTTACTTCTGCCATTCGCTTTTTTGTTTGTCCGGTATTAAAAAACGGACTGATTTTTCTTTTTAGTGTTCTGAATAAACCTCCTCCGTAATTGAAAATCCTGTTCTTATTCTTTTCCAAATTCTTCGTTCAATATTCTTCTTACGTCTTCTATTGTTTCTTTTTCCAGATCTGTTCTGCGTTCCAGTTCTTCGGCTGTTAATTCCAAAACCGAACGGCCGGTATCGCAACCAACTCTTTTCAGTTCGTCAATTATCCATGGCTCAATTTCATCTGTAAACTCATCCAGATCAATATCAAATTCTTCAACCTCACCTTCGTTATCACGGAATACATCAATTTCATACCCGGTCAGTTCACAGGCCAGTTTTATATTAACGCCTCTGCGGCCAATAGCCAGCGATACCTGGTCGGGTTTTAAATATACATTTGCATGCATTTTTTCATTATCAAGCTCCATGCTGGTAATTTTAGCCGGAGTTAATGAACGCTGAATCATTAACTGGGTATTACTGGTCCAGTTAATCACATCAATATTTTCATTTTTCAGTTCCCGTACAATACCATGAATACGACTGCCTTTCATACCTACACAGGCTCCTACCGGATCAATTCTGTCATCATAACTTTCAACAGCTACTTTTGCTCTTTCTCCCGGGTCACGTACAATTTTCTTAACAACTATCAGGCCGTCAAAAATTTCAGGCACTTCAATTTCCAGTAATTTTTCCAGAAACGAAGGGCTTGTTCTTGACAGAATGATAACCGCCTGGCTATTTTTTAATTCTACTTTCTTTACAACACCTCTTACGCTTTCGCCTTTTTTAAAGTAATCTGTTGGTATTTGTTCGCTTTTGGGGAGCAGCATTTCATTTCCTTCTTCATCCAGTAACAGTACTTCTTTTTTCCATACCTGGTAAACTTCTCCGCTCACAATTTCGCCAACGCGTTCTTCGTATTTTTTTATCAGGATATTTTTCTTCAGGTCGTTAATACGTGCTGCCAGCGTTTGCTTGCCAGCCAGAATAGCACGGCGGCCAAACTCTTTCTGAATATCCACTTCCTCATACAATTCCTCACCAACCTGGTAATCTGGTTCAATTTTAATGGCGTCTTTGTATTCGATTTCAGTAAGTGTATTATACAAATCATCATCATCAACAATAGTACGGCGACGGAAAATTTCCAGATCACCTTTCTGATCATTAACAATAACGTCGAAACATTCGTCGCTGCCGTATTTTTTACGGATCAATGTTTTAAACACATCTTCCATAACTTTCATCAGCGTAGGACGATCAATGTTTTCAGCATCTTTAAATTCCTGGAAGGAATCAATTAAATTAATACTTGCCATATTCCGCTCCGGCTTCAGTTTTATTTCCCCGCCGGGTTTGGGTTTTTATTTAAAAATTAAAACTTTATCTGAATTTTTGTCTGTTTGATATCGGTAAAATCAATATCCGCTGTTTTCACAATTGCTTTTTTTCCTTTGCCTTCTGTAAACTCAATAGCAATTTTTTCATCGGATACCGAAATCAATTTTCCTTCTTTTTTCATTTCGTCCATGGTAGTCACCTCTACATCACGACCTATATTCTTTTTGTACTGACGTAAAAGTTTTAAGGGTTCATCCAGGCCGGGGCTGCTTACCTCCAGTGAAAAATCACCGTCGGGATACATGCCCATTTCTTCCATAATCTTATACAAGGCCCTGTTTATTTTAATGCACTTCTCTATGCCAAGGCCACTATCCGCATCTAAATATATTTTAAAATTGTTGGTGGGTTTTATTTTAATGGAAACCAGAAAAATATCATCCTTTAATAATGGTCCAATCAATTTTTCAACCGCCTGTATTTGAGTATCCTGAGTCATGATAAAAGAAGAAGGGAACGCCACCGTTCCCTTCCATTGCTTCTTTGTCCGCTGCAAATATACATAAGCCACCTGTAATTGCCAAAACAGGGTGGTTTATTGCATTTATTTTACGCTGTTGCCAAATTTTAACAGGATTACATTTGTTTGATTAATAACTTTGCGGACATGGGCTTAATAAGAGTAATAATTGAATTGCTGGTATTGTACCTGGTTTATAAACTGATATTTGACTTTATTATACCGGTTTACAGAACTACTAAACAGGTTAAACAAAAGGTTGGTGAAATGCAAAGCCAGATGAACGAACATATGAAACAGCAAAACAACCAGAATACTACAGCAAAAGAGCATCAGCCAAAACCCGCCAAAGAAGATTATATTGAATTTGAGGAAGTTAAGTAGTCTAATCCTACCAGGCGTTTGTACATTTAATCAGATTTTCAGCAATTCTATTTTTTCTGTGGGTAAAAGATGATGGGTTTTAAAGCCCATTTTTTGTGCCGTTTCAATATTGGTCAGTGTGTCATCAATAAACAGCGTTTCGCCGGCATCAAGGTTTTCGCTCTGTAATACAAATTCAAAAATTTCAGTCCCGGGCTTTCTTAAACCCACTTCGTTTGAATACCAGGCTTTGGTAAAATACGCATCCAGAGAAGGTTTCCCCATTTGCTGAGTAAACAGCTTTTTAAAGCATTTTAAATGAATACTATTGGTATTACTTAATAAAAATAGTTTATAGCGTTTTGAGAGTCGCTCTAAAAAATCCAGACTTTCCATTCTGAAATCAAGGATTAATGCATTCCAGGCATTTGTAATTTCAATGTTGTTGATATTACCTGATGTTCTTTTTTTAATCGCCGAATAAAATTCATTTTCTGTTATCCGGCCAGTTTCGAGGTTTTCAAAAAGCTCATCAGCTTTAAATTGCGAAAACATTTCTTCAAAGTTTTCAATCCCCAGCCGTTTGAACGCTTCAATACTTTTCTGGAAATCTATATCAAGTAAAACTCCCCCAAGATCGAAAATTATATTTTTAGTTACTGTCATAAAATTAAAAAGCGCCCCGGAGTTTCGGGACGCTTTGTGGGCCCACCTGGGCTCGAACCAGGGACCACCTGATTATGAGTCAGGTGCTCTAACCAACTGAGCTATAGGCCCGTTCTTCAGTGTGTTTTGAAGAATGAGGCTGCAAATATAATCAAAGCGGTTTTAAAATAGCTAATCCGCAAAATATTTATAGTCATTTACGTTCAGGGATTTCCCTTTTCCCCGTTTCCCTGACTTAACAGAATATCTTAAGAACATTGATGAACAGCTAAAAAATGAACAAAAGATCATGAAACGAAACTGCAAAAACTGGCAAAGCTGTTTAATTTAACGCTTCATTAAATTATTTGCCGTTAATTTGCAGCTTCAAAATTAATTATGAAGAAAATATTATTTATTGCAATTGCACTCATATCCGTATCTGCCGCATCTGCCCAGGAGAAAAAAAAGAACAGTGGTTTTATGACCCGTACCGGTGATCATTTAATGTTACAATTAACCAGCGACCATTGGACTGGTGTACCAGACAGTATTAAAGGCCGTATGAGCGGTTTTGCCCGGGGTGCCAATGTTTATGTTATGCTTGACAAGCGTTTTAAAGGCAGCCCTAAACTGAGTGTTGCATTTGGCTTAGGCGTGGGCACCAGTAATATATACTTTAAAAATATGGTTGTAGATATAAAGGCTAAAACCAATACACTGCCATTTACAAATGTTGACAGTGTTGATCATTTTAAGAAGTATAAACTTACAACTGCATTTCTTGAATTGCCCATTGAACTCCGGTTTACCGCCAACCCCGAAAATGAAAATAAAAGTATAAAGGCGGCTATTGGTATAAAAGTGGGTACCTTATTAAATGTTCATACCAAAGGAAAAAATTTATTGGATAAAAACGGAGCTGCTATAAACAGCTATACCGCTAAAGAAACCGCCAAAGGATACTTTAACTCCACCCGTATAGCTGCTACTGCCAGGGTTGGTTATGGTAATTTTTCTTTATTCGGCAGTTACCAGTTTAATAATATTTTTAAAGATGGTGTAGCTGCCGATATGAAACTTTTTCAGGTTGGTTTAGCTTTTAGCGGATTATAATTCTGTTTATATAAAATATTATTTATCCCCCGATGCATCGGGGGATTTTTGTTTGCTGCTCTTTTGTAAAGCCTTAACTTTGCGGCTCATTTCACATCATGAGCGACGAAATTAAACACGAATGTGGTCTTGCTTTCATTCGCCTGCGAAAGCCTTTCAGTTATTATCAGCAACAATATGGCACAGTTATGTACGGGCTTAACAAGCTGTACCTGCTCATGGAAAAGCAGCACAACCGTGGCCAGGATGGGGCCGGCATTGCTGCTGTTAAATTAAATACCGAACCCGGTTATCCGTTTATGCATCGCCTGCGCAGTGGTGCCAATCAGCCCATAGCCGATCTATTTGCACAAATAGGTAATGAAATAAAAGAGGTGGAAAAATATCAACCCGATATAAAAAATCATCCGGGGTTGATGAAGGGACATCTTAATTTTTTGGGAGAAGTTTTATTGGGACACCTTCGTTATGGTACACAGGGGAAAAACGATGCAGAATTCTGTCACCCTTTTATAAAACGTCATACTGTTCCTTCCCGTAATCTTGCACTGGCTGGTAACTTTAATCTGGTAAACACCGAAGAGCTTTTTGGGTTGGTAAATATTGATCCCGGAGAATTTCAACGACAGAGTGACCTGGCAGCGATGATGGAAGTGGTTTATCATTTTTTAGTAAAGGCAGATGAGGCATTTCCTGGAGAAATGGATATTGTAAAAGTTTTAAAAAAAGCAATCCCTTTATTTGACGGAGGTTTTAATTTCAGCGGCATAATAGGTAATGGCGATGGTTTTGTGATGAGAGACGCTCATGGTATCCGTCCATCATACTATTATATAAATGATGAGGTGATTGTTGCTGCCAGTGAAAGGGCTGCCATACGTACTGCTTTTAACCTGGAAGAAAACGAAGTAAAGGAACTGATGCCCGGCAATGCGTTGATAGTAAAAGCTGACGGCTCATGCTTTATTGAGCAGATAGTTGAAGCTAAAGAAAGAAAAGCCTGCAGTTTTGAGCGCATTTATTTCAGCCGCGGCAGCGATGAAAAAATATACAAAGAAAGAAATGCGCTGGGGTATAACTTAAGTGACACCGTTTTGAAAGCCATTGATTATGATTTAAAGAATACCATTTTTTCTTTTATACCCAACACCGCCGAAACAGCATTTTATGGCCTGATAAAAGGTGCGGAAGATTACCTGAATAAGATTAAGATTGAACGGATATTAAGCTGGGGCAAAGATTTTGACGAAGAGAAGCTTTCTGAAATGGTAAACCGAAGGATACGTATTGAAAAGATTGCCATTAAAGATGTTAAGTTGCGTACGTTTATTACAGAAGACAGCAGCAGGAATGAAATGGTACAGCACGTGTACGATATTACCTACGGTACCGTACGGAAAAACCTTGACACACTTGTTGTAATTGATGACAGCATTGTACGGGGCACCACTTTAAAGGAAAGCATCATCCGCATGTTATCAAGACTTGAGCCTAAAAAAATAATTGTTGTTTCTTCAGCTCCACAAATCCGTTATCCCGACTGTTATGGAATTGACATGAGCAAGATGGGAGATTTTATTGCTTTTAAAGCTGCTATTGATTTGCTGAAAGATACTCATCAGCAGGGCCTGCTTGAAGAAATACTTAAGCGCTGCAAAGAGTTGCAACGTAACAATCAATTACATACTGAAAATGTTGTACGGCAAATCTATAAACCATTTTCTTTAGATCAGATATCGAATAAAATTGCAGAACTGATTACACCAAAAGGTTTAAAAATTCCGGTAAGTGTAATTTATCAAACCATCGAATCGCTGCATGAAGCATGCCCTACCAATACCGGCGACTGGTATTTTACCGGTAACTATCCAACACCGGGCGGTAACCGGGTTTGCAATAAAGCCTTTATGAATTATATGGAAGGAAAAAATGTAAGAGGATATTAAGGGAGTCTGTATCTGTTTGCAGCATATTGTTTAATCTGCTGAATCAGTCGCTATAATTTTTTCTACAATCATATCGCTGTAAGAAACAGAAGCAAAATCTGCTGCATTGATTTTAAATAGAGCAGCATATTCATCACACTGCTCTTGTAGTTTTTCTTTTCCTATGCTGCCATCTTTATCAATAGCTTCCACTTCAACAAAAGTGCCGAGGTCTTTCACTCTATCAAAATGAAATTTTACGTTATTGATGAAATATATCTTTCGCCTTTTGTCTACAACAGTTTTTATGCCCAGGGTTTTAATGAGAATTTCTTTTAGTGTTTTATCAGGCTGATGTTGATATAGCAGAACACGGCTTGATTTGGCTCCGGCAAAATCTTCCCGTTCATAATGTATCAGGGCGTTTTCAATATTACCCTCTCTTAATTTTAGCCTGCCTTTTGCTACATTAAAATAAGTATCAACTTGATGGTCTTCGCCAATGAACAGCGGGTTATACTGCTGCAATAAATTTTCCAGCTCGGCAAGTTTGTTTGTGGCGGCTTTAAATTCTATGTTAAGGATATACATAAAGTGAAGGTATAAAAAACCGTTCAGCCAAAGACTGAACGGTTCAAATAATTCTCTTGATAAAATCATCTCACCAAAGTCAGCTCATCAATAATATTCTTGGCACCACCTAATTTATCAATGCACCAAAGCACATAACGCACATCCACATTAATGGTGCGGTTAAGGTCTTTGTCAAATGCAATTTTATGGCTAAGGGCTTCGTAGTTGCCATCAAAAGCAAGGCCTATTAAATTACCGCTGCCATCAATAACCGGGCTGCCTGAATTACCGCCGGTAATATCGTTGCTGGTAATAAAACCTATAACCAGATCGTTACGGCTTTTATCAATGTACTGTCCAAAATCTCTTTTCTTCAACAATTCAATTTGTTTGGTTGGTAAGTCAAACTCATAATCGCCGGCAACATATTTTTCAAGAATACCTTTGCTGGTTG
>JBATAS010000311.1:0-1750 GCA_049661965.1 Ferruginibacter sp.
CTCGATGGAGCGTGACACGCCGAGCAATCACCTCGCTCCAGAGACGGTGACCGAGTTGGGTGGCCACTCCGCCAATGTTAAAAAGTAATTGTCACTGATGTTAAAAAGTAATTGACATTGAGCAGACCCCGTAAGCTGCTGGCCCATACCATGAGCGTTTGGCTCAACCTCCGCCTGGGTCGCGAGCCGCTGGACTTGGACGGCTTGCTGGTCGCTTAACCATAAAGTCGCACATCGCGTTAAGAAAAAGTTAAAACAACAGAAATCCGGGTAGTCGTCGACTCACCGCGCCAATCCACAGCGTTCCCGATGGCCGCACCATCGGCACAGGCCCGCCATTTCGGCGCCCGTCGGGGTGTCCCGTCCGTCGCGCAAGGCCCAATAGCGGCGGTGCAGCACCACCACGCGCGCCGTGTCCCACAGCTCCACTCGCCGATAGACCACCCCCTCCGGCGTCACCAGGCGCACATACCCGTAGGCCGCCAGCGGTTGCCCACGAAACGCTTTCTGAGCGGCCAACAAGACGCGATAGATCGAAAGCTGGGCGATGTCCGCGTCGTACACCTGTGCTCGTGGGCGGCGCTTGGTGTCCACCACCACCAACGCGCCTTCCGGTAGGCGATAGACCTGATCCGGCGTCCCGCTCAAGGCGACCGGCTTTTGGCAACGATAGTGCTGTTCGCTGGCCACCAATTTGGCCGTGCGCAATTCCTCCGGCATCCCTTCCCGGCGCAGCCATTCGGCGCGGCGACCGGTGCGGCGGAACCGCTCGCCAATCAGGGCGACGACGACCAGTACGATCAGCGCCAGGATGATCATGGGGTCCATCATGATTTTTCCCTCTTATCGCTTCGCACAACCCGTGCGACCAGACCATCCAAGATGGACCGCACGGCCGCCGTCACGCGTGGACGCGGCGCCAGCCAGCGGACCCCAGTCGGCGAGAGGCGATAGTAGAGAGAGATCAGAACCCGGCCGAACCACAATCGCATCAGGACCCGGTCCCGCCAGTCCCGTAGCACGTCGGTTTGCCATGCCGATTCGCCGTACACGGCGGATGCCACGAAACAGCGCGCGTCCCGTGCCCGCCCTCGACCCTGACCCTGGTATTGCCGGGCCAAGCGGTCGTGCCGCCGGTGTTCCGCCTCCCCGGCGCGCGCCAACCGTTCGCGGGCCGGCGGACGTTGTTTGCCGAACTGGCGATCCAGCACCATTTGTTGCTCGCAGCGCGCCAGTTGCGCCAGGTCGGTCACAGCTACCGTCGGTGGTCGGTTTCAATACGACTCAAGGGGGTATCTTTCCAGTTTGTTTGGAACCAGTTTGTTTGGAAAATGCCTCTCGACGAGTTCCCGCAGGTCGGTATTGGCCGCGAAACGCGCCCGACCTTCCTTGCGATGAGCGACCGGCTCGGCATCGAAAACCGCCTGGTACACCTCCCCATAGCGCCGTCGTAAGGCCGAGCGCTGGCGAGGATCGGGACACCGGCTGACTTGAGACTCGATCCAGACCCGATCCAGGGGAAAATTCGGCACTTCTCGAATATGGCCGACGCTGTCTTCGTCCGGGATGGACGCTGAATCCAGCGCGGGATCGACGACAAGATCGAAGGACTCGAAAGGCTCGAAGCGATCCAGAAAATCCGATGGCGGTTCCAGATCGATCTGGGCATCTTCCTGCGATGCGCTCGCTGCCGTTAGGGTTGCCGATGTCACCGGTATCACCGGTGTCGTCACGGTGGATCGCTCAAAAT
>JBATAS010000312.1:0-36010 GCA_049661965.1 Ferruginibacter sp.
GTCCATAACCTTCAATAGGGAAAGCAATCAGCATACCATATGCCGTAAGCAGGTTCGCCAACAAAAGCCAACGGTATTTTTTGTAAATCGGTTTTTCAGTTTGCCGAGCCAGGTAAATAACGAGCAATGTCATCAGCGCCTGGGTTATCCAGCCGGCAAATGCAAAATGAGAGTGACCATGTAACAAATGTTTTTGATCAACAAATGGAAGAGGAAATAAAATTTTGTATCGCAGTACCACGCCCAGTGTGGCAACAATCAATAAATTAATGAGTGCAATTTTTAGCCAGCGAAACAGTGGAGAAACCATATTTTCTGTTTGATGCAAAGCTAATATGTATATATGAAATTCGTATGAGTTAAATCACAATCAACAATATACCTTACCCTTGTTAATAGTTAATTCGCCTTTGTGCTGCATGTTTTTCATAGTTCTGATAACCGTTTCAACCCGCAGCCCGGTCATATCTGCAATCTGCTGACGGGTTAATTTAAGCTTGTTACATTTTGTACAGATATTCTTTTGATGATCTTTAAAATATTTCAACAACGTGCTGATGCTGTTTTCTGGATTATGATTGGCCAGTTCTTTCAGTATCAAAAATTTAAAACGAAGTCTTTGGGTCAGCAGCCTGGTAAAAGAGAAATGTAAATCAGGATTCTCTTTTAGAATTTCATGGAAAGAAGTTTTATGAAGGCGTATAATAACTGAATTTTCATCCGCAATGGCTGTGGCAGCAAAGGGTTCGTCATCAAACAGGGTAAATTCGCCAAAGCACTCGTCGGGTTCAATAAAAGTTTGAATAAATTCTTTTCCCTGTTCATTAATATTTACCCACCTTACTTTTCCCTCCACAAGTTGGTAATAAAAAGAAGAATAGGCACCTTCCTGGAAGATAATTTCCCCGGCATTACATTTTTTGTAAACTCCGCCCCAGGCCAGTAAAGTATCTATGTCTATCATTGGTATATTATAAAATATTTACTATTTTTATTTGCTGTCAAAATTAAACGGTTGCACTCTTCAATCTTATGATAAATAACATAGGGCGCTATGATTAGAATCATATGCTTTTGTTTCCTGCTTTTTATACGGCAAAATACCTTTGCTGCATCAAAAAGTTCTTATAAAAAAATACAGGAGATATATTAAAACAGCAGTTATGACTATAAACATAAAATAATGAAGCAACTGCCTGTAATCTTGTAAAACTAAATTTCAAAATAAAAACTAATCAACATGAAAAAATTGGCAATCCTTCTGTTTCTGGGCGCATTTATAGCAGCCTGTGGTGGCTCTGGCACTGAAAGTTCAACAACCTCAACATCAGACAATTCAACTCCGGCTGAAACTCCAAAAACCGAATCTGGTAACCCTTCTTACGATCCTGAAAGAGGAGAAGGAAAATTTACTAAAGTAGAAGTAGGTGAGACATTGGACGTAGCAATGGCTGCTGAAGGAGAAAAAGTTTATGGCGTAAAATGCAGCAGCTGCCACAAATTGACCAGCGAAAAACTGGTTGGCCCCGGTTGGACAGGTGTTACCGAGAGACATACCGCAGAGTGGATCATGAATTTCTCTACCAATACAGATGCTATGCTGGATAAGGATCCCAAGGCACAGGCACAGCTTGAAATTTGCCTGGTGCGTATGCCTAACCAAAACCTGAGTGATGATGATGCCCGCCACCTGTATGAGTTTATGCGTAAGAACGACGGTGTAAAATAAAACCTAACCTTAAAAATAAAATACCAAAATGAAAAATTATAAACTGTTGACAGTAGCTGTTTTCGCATTCAGTCTGCTGTTGGGCTTTAGTGCCTGTAAACCTAAAAATGCAGGCTCGGCGGTAAGTTCCGATGCAGCGGCCAAAACCTATGTAGCCCCGGGTAAGTATGATGAGTATTACAATTTTGTTTCCGGCGGATTCAGCGGCCAGTTGAGTACCTATGGATTACCTTCAGGAAGATTGCTACGTGTAATCCCTGTTTTTTCTGTTGACCCCGAAAAAGGATATGGATACAGCGAAGAGACTAAACCGATGTTGAACACATCGCATGGTTTTGTTCCCTGGGATGATCTGCATCATGTGCAGAACTCTAAAACAAATGGTGAGTATGACGGCAAGTGGGTTTTTGTAAATGCAAACAACACACCTCGTGTTGGCCGTATTGACCTGAAAACTTTCCGTACTGCCGAGATCATCGAATTGCCAAACAGTGGCGGTAATCACTCTTCACCTTTCATTACAGAAAATACTGAGTATGTTGTTGCAGGCACACGTTTCAGCATTCCTCCCGATGACAAGAATGGTGATGTGCCCATCAATTCTTACAAAGAAAACTTTAAAGGAACCATCAGTTTTATCAGTGTGCAAAAAGATAATGGTGCCATGGAAATTGCATTTCAGTTGCAGTGCCCCGGCGTTAATTTCGATTTGAGCCGTGCCGGTAAAGGTGTTTCCAATGGCTGGTTCTTCTTCTCAACTTATAATACTGAACAGGCAAATACCTTACTTGAAGTAAATGCTTCGCAAAAAGATAAGGATTTCATTATGGCAGTTAACTGGAAAAAAGCAGAAGAATATCTGAAAGCAGGTAAAGGAAGAAAGCAGGCGGTAAAGTATGCACATAATGTGTACAGCGACGAAACTCATTCTGCCACTTCAACCATCAAAACACAAGTAACTGTTTTGGACGTGAAAGATTTTCCTGATGTTGCTTATTTCTTCCCTTGTCCAAAATCACCACATGGTTGCGATGTTAGCCCTACAGGTGAGTACATTGTTGGTAGTGGAAAATTAGCCGCTTTAATTCCTGTATTCAGTTTTGATAAGATGATAAAAGCCATAGCCGCCAAAGATTTTATTGGTGAGTTTGACGGGTTACCTATTATAAAATACGAATCTGTTTTACATGGTGAAGTTAAAAAGCCAGGTCTTGGACCATTACATACCGAGTTTGACGACAAAGGAAACGCATACACTTCTATGTTTGTGTCTTCTGAGGTTGTAAAGTGGAATGTAAAAGATTTGAAAGTGCTGGACAGAGTTCCAACCTATTATTCTGTTGGTCACTTAACTGTTGCCGGAGGTGATACAAAAAAACCATATGGTAAATACATGATTGCGTATAACAAGATCACAAAGGACAGATTCTTACCAACCGGACCAGAGTTGTCGCAGAGTGCGCAGTTGTACGATATCAGCGGCGATAAGATGCAGTTGATACTTGACTTTCCAACAATTGGGGAACCACACTATGCACAGATCGTTCATGCTGATTTAATAAAAGGAAACTCAACCAAGTTCTTTAAAATGGAAGAGAATAAGAATCCTTACAAAGCAAATGGTGAAGCAGAGACGAAAGTAGTGAGAACAGGCAACCGGGTAGATGTATATATGACGGCCATTCGCTCTCACCTTACACCTGATAATATTGAAGGCGTAAAAATGGGTGATGAAGTATATTTCCATGTTACCAATCTGGAGCAGGATTGGGATGTGCCACATGGTTTTGCCATAAAGGGTGCCAACAACGGGGAGTTACTGGTTATGCCAGGTGAAACACAGACGTTAAAATGGACTCCTGAAAAAGTAGGTATGTATCCAATGTATTGTACCGATTTCTGTAGTGCCTTGCACCAGGAAATGTCGGGCTACGTAAGGGTTTCACCTGCCGGATCCAATACGCCATTGTTATTCAGTACAGGAAAAAATTATCCTGCATCTGATACAGCAAAAAAGAAATAGTTTTTTTATAGAGAAGGAACAGGCTGCTCTATAAGAACATGCCTGTTCCTTTTTTATTGAATTTAAAATTAAAAAGAATGAAAGACGATAAGTTGAAACCATGGATGAGGGGATTACTGATTCTTTGCGGACTGGCTTTAGTGGCTGTTTTATTTGTTCCATTGTGGAGGATAGATCTGGATGCACCTCAATATCCCGAAGGATTATGGTTGCTCATCTATCCTGATAAACTGGCAGGCAATGTAGATATTATTAATGGACTTAACCATTATATTGGGATGAAAACACTACACACCGAGGACTTTATTGAGTTTACGGTACTGCCTTATATAATCAGTTTTTTTGCGTTGTTTTTTGTTGTAGCAGGTATTGCAGCAAGACGTAAGCTGCTTTATATACTATTTATACTTTTTGTAAGCTTCGGCATTTTGGCTATGTATGATTTCTGGAGATGGGAGTATGACTACGGACATAATCTGAATCCCGATGCTGCCATCATTGTACCAGGTATGGCATACCAGCCACCGTTGATAGGATTTAAACAACTGTTGAATTTTGGTGCTTACTCGTTCCCTGATATTGGAGGATGGATTTTTATTTCGGTTGGAGCGGCATTACTTTTTTTAGTGGTAGTGGTATGGCGTTCGGCCAAAAAAGGAAAAACGAAATTTACAAAAGCTGTTATGGCTTTTAGTATGATTGCGATGATGAGTTCCTGCAATACAGGCCCCGAACCACTTAAGACCGGTATTGATAATTGTCATTTTTGCAAGATGACCATCAGCGATGTTCGATTTGGTGCCGAGCTTGTAACAAAAAAGGGAAAGGTTTATAAGTTTGATGACAGTAAGTGTATGATAAATTACCTGGGCACAAAAGAGGTGGAGACGAAAAATATAAAAGGATTATATCTCACCAATTATTCGGGATCACATCAACTGATTGATGTAAATACTGCATTGCTGCTAAAGGCTGAAGAACTGCGCAGCCCTATGGGTGGTAATGTGGCAGCATTTGATAATAAGGACAGCCTCGTCACTATTCAAAAACGTTTTAACGGAACCATCGTAAACTGGAATGATCTGTATAAACCTTGAAGAATCTAGTTGCCATATCGATACTTTTATTTTTTAGTGTTGCTGTTTCTGCCAAAACAATTCATGTAGGAAAGCAGCAAAATATAAAAACCGTTCAACAGGCTTTGCTGATTGCTGTTGATGGCGATACTGTTTTGGTTAACTCTGGTCATTATCATGAACAGAATATCATAATCGACAAATCCATTTACCTGATAGGGATTAACCATCCTGTACTTGATGGGGATGATAAATACGAGGTCATTTCAATTAAAGCCGATGCTGTAACGGTTGATGGTTTTAAGATCATCAATTCGGGAGTTTCAAGTATAGAAGATTATGCTGGCGTAAAAGTATATAACAGCAACGATGCCATCATTCGTAATAATATTTTAGAAAATACATTTTTTGGTATTTATATTCAGTTTGGTTTTAACTGCCTGATAGAAAACAATACCCTTACAGCTTACAGTAAAATAGAGCAGGAGAGTGGCAATGGTATTCATTGCTGGAAAAGCGATAGTCTGCGTATTTTAGGAAACACGATAACCGGCCACCGTGATGGAATTTATTTTGAGTTTGTAAAAAATTCTGTCATCTGGCGCAATGTATCCGAAGGCAATTTGCGATACGGGTTGCATTTTATGTTTTCGAATGACGATGCATACATCTGCAACGTCTTTAAAAATAACGGCGCTGGTGTTGCAGTCATGTTTTCCAAGGGTTTAAAAATGATCCACAATTTTTTTGAAGAGAACTGGGGTGATGCTGCCTATGGCCTTTTATTAAAAGAGATAAGTAACGGGTACGTAGAAAACAATGTGTTTGAAAAAAATACTGCGGGTATTTTTATGGAAGGCGCAAGCCGCATTCACATGGAAAAGAATGTGTTTAGGGATAATGGCTGGGCCATGCAGATTCAGGCAAGTTGTATGGATGTGACGCTGCACTATAATAATTTTGAAGGAAACACATTCGACGTAGGAACCAATGGCAACCTCGTGTTGAACGATTTTAATAATAACTACTGGGATAAATACGAAGGATACGATTTAAATAAAGATAAACTAGGCGATGTGCCCTTCAGGCCGGTGAGTATGTATGCCATGATTATAGAAAGGAACCCACCGGCGATGATTTTATTCCGAAGTCTGATGTCTACTTTGCTGGATAAGACAGAAAAAGTTTTACCATCACTTACACCAGAGAATTTAAAAGACGATCATCCATTAATGAAACCGTTAGCGTTATGATAATAGCAAGCAATGTATCGAAGAAGTTTGGAAAACTAAAAGTACTGGATAATGTTTCGGTTAACTGTGCCAAGGGCGAATGTATTGCGTTGATTGGCCCAAACGGTTGCGGTAAAACAACTTTTATAAAAAGCATTTTGGGAATGGTGGTAAGCGATAGCGGCTTTATCACTTTCAATGGAAAAAATATAAAACACGACTGGAAGTACCGGGAGAATATTGGATACATGCCGCAGATCGGCCGCTACCCCGAGAATATGACCATTGGCCAGGTATTGGATATGATGAAAGATATACGTGGAAAGAAAAACGATACCCTGGATGAGGAACTGATTAATAAATTTGGATTGAAAGAAATACTGGGCAAACGCATGAGAACCTTATCTGGAGGCACACGCCAGAAAGTAAGTGCGGCACTGGCTTTCCTGTTTAATCCAGATGTGTTGATATTAGATGAACCAACTGCAGGGCTTGATCCGGTTGCATCAGAAATACTGAAAGAAAAGATTATTGCAGAAAAAAATAAAGGCAAACTGGTTTTGATAACCTCACATATTTTAAGCGAACTGGATGACCTGATAACGCAGGTGATATACATGCAGGAAGGAAAACTCTGGTTCCATAAAAGCATCAGTGATCTTAAGGAAGATACCGGCGAAGAAAAATTATCTAAGGCAATCGCTAAAGTAATGACTCAATAAAAGCGCATGAAGAAAATTGTAAAATACGTAATCATAGATATACTCCGCAATAAGATTGTGTTGGCTTATACTGCATTTCTGTTATTGATATCTATAAGCATTTTTAACCTGGAAGATAATTCGGCTAAAGGATTGCTGAGTCTGCTGAATATCATTCTCATCATTGTACCATTGGTAAGCCTGTTGTTTCCGGCAATCTATGTGTATAACAGTTCAGAGTTTTTAGAGTTGCTGGTCAGCCAGCCGCTAAAAAGAAAAACAATCTGGCTAAGCCTTTTTTCAGGCCTTGCCGCATCAATGGCCTTTGCATTTTTTGTTGGCGCAGGTATTCCTATTTTATTGTTTGAAGCTACGCCAACAGGGTTTATGATGCTGGGTACAGGACTTCTATTATCGGTAATATTTACAGCATTGGCAATGCTTGCTGCGGTTAAAGCAAGAGATAAAGCAAAAGGAATTGGTGTGGTAATATTGTTGTGGCTCTATTTTTCTGTGATATTTGACGGTTTAATATTATTTGTGCTTTTTCAGTTTGCAGATTATCCGTTGGAAAAACTAATGGTTGGAGCAACTGTATTCAACCCGATTGATTTAAGCAGGATACTGATATTGTTGAAAATGGATGTATCTGCATTGATGGGTTATACCGGCGCAATTTTTAAAGATTTCTTTGGAACCCAACTCGGTTTAATTATTTCGTTTTTGGTATTGGTAACCTGGGTGTTTATACCTACCTGGTTATCTTTACGAAAATTTAAACATAAAGATTTGTAAGATGAAAAGAGATGAAGCATTAGCGCCGTTATCAAGAGAGCATCACGGTTCATTAATATTAGCCCAGCTGCTGAAAAAAGATGCACCGGTATATCGTGAACTACCAACAGAACCGTGGGACAAGGCAAAATATGCACTGCAGCAATTCGAAGAGCATATTAAAGATCATTTTCGTAAAGAAGAAGAGATGCTGGAGAAAGTAAAAAGTTGTCATCAGGAAGTAACAATCCTGACAGATGAAATAAAAAAAGAACATCAGCAGCTGGCTGCATTGTTCTCTTCGCTGACCAATTCCATCGACCTGGTAAATACCTTGGACGAACTGGCTGTTACCCTGCAGGATCATATCCGTAAAGAAGAACGGGTTTTGTTTCCGATGCTTCAACAGCATTGCACTGCGGAACAATTGCAGGAGATACATGAGCTGTTGCATTAAAATGCTATCAATGAAAAAAGACATCACATCAAGAAAAGATATAGAGCTGCTGGTAGATAAATTCTACGATAAAATAAAAAATGATGATCAAATCGGATTTATTTTTACTGATATAGCTAAAGTAAATTGGGAAAAACATCTTCCCGTCATGTACGATTTTTTTGAAAACATGTTATTCTATACAGGCTCCTATACCGGCAATCCAATGGAATTGCATAAACATGTAAATCGCCTGTTTCCCTTAACTGATGAGCATTTCAAGCGTTGGAACAAACTGTTCAGTACCACGGTTGATGAATTGTTTAAAGGCGATACAGCCAACCTGGTAAAGATGAGAGCAATGAGTATTTCTACAGTTATGCAAATTAAGATTGCTGCGGAGACTTCTTCATCAGATAAAATATTCTGATCTTACTTAATTCCAGAAGTTAATGATTGTCAGCCTGACAGGTAAATGAAACCATAAATCGGGCCCGGCGGTTTTTTTAAAATAAAAAAAGCACAAACAAAATGTTTGCGCCTTTTCCTCTGCCTTAAACACAATAAACTATTTCGCCGGTGGTAATAAAACACCGTCAATAACATGTACTATTCCATTTGATGCTGGTACAGAAGCAATGATCTTTGCTGTACCGTTTACATAAATACCATCAGGTTTTACACTCAAAGTAATATTGCCGCCATCAACCTGGCCAATGGTTTGCCCATCCTGGAACATCTCCGGTTTAAAAACACCAAGTGAAACATGATATTGAAGAATGGTGGTCAGGTCATCTTTCTTTTCGGGTTTAAGCAATCCTTCAACAGTGCCAGCAGGTAATTTATCAAATGCAGCATTGGTAGGAGCAAAAACTGTGAAAGGCCCAGCGTTACTCAATGCATCAACCAGTTCGGCAGCTTTAACAGCAGTTACCAATGTGGTATGATCTTTACTGCCGATAGCAACCTGCACTACATTCTTTTCCGACATGTCATCTTTAACTCCGGATTGACCAACACCGGATGTATTATCAGCAGCAGTAGCTGTATTATCGGTTGTGGTTTCACCATTATTGCAGGCCATTGCAAAAAGCATAAAAGAGCCAACCAACATTGATTTAATTCTGTTTCTCATAATGTTTATTTTTTTTGATTAGTTTATAAAGTAAATCTAATAAGTGGTGATAAACGGCTTTATGATTAAAATCACATTTTGTTAAAACATGACGAAAAACATAAGTGAACTGTATTTCCCTATTTGAATTCTGGCATTTGTTTTGTATTTTATGATAAGAATCATTTCTGAAAATACCTGCCGTCATTTAAATCCTTTATCATCATACATAGATTTGAATAAGTAAAATTACTTACCATGAAAAAGTTGATCATAGCGCTGGACGGACAACATTTTCCTCAGGGCGCATTTGAATTTGCAAAAAACATCAATCTCTCCTCCAAATTATTGCTGGCAGGTGTTTTCCTCAGTCCGGTTGATTATTCAAAAGTGATAGCATTTACCGGGATGGAAGGCATGGCACTTATGCCCGGGTGGCTCATGCGTAATGAAGATGATGTGTTGGTGAATAAAAATATCAACAGCTTTAAGGAAGCCTGTACAAATGAAGGAATTGAATACCGTATTCACAAGGATACCGATTTAATGGCCATTTCATCGCTGATAGAAGAAACCCGTTTTGCAGATGCCTTGCTCATCAGCAGCGAATTGTTTTATGTAAATGTTTCAAAAGAACAACCCAATTTTTACCTGGAAGAAGTATTGAAGAAAGCGGAATGCCCGGTGATGCTGGTGCCTGAAAATTACAACGAGCCCGGTCAAATTGTGTTAGCTTACGATGGCAGCGAATCTTCTGTATTTGCCATCAAACAGTTTGCTTATGTGTATCCCGAGTTGACAAAGAAAGAAACAGTATTACTGTCAATTATGAACCATGAGGATGAATTGCCTGAGTATAGCCTGATCACTGAACTGGTATCCAGGCATTTTCCAAATTTGAAATTGCAATCATTACTCCTGAAAAATAAAAAAGACTTTACGGAATGGATTTCAAATAAGCCGAACAGTTTTATTGTGATGGGAGCATTTTCCCGTTCAATATTTTCTCAGTTATTTAAAAAAAGTTTTGCATCGGATATAATCCATGAAATAAAAATGCCCATTTTTATTTCACATAAATAAATATCATGATCTCGAAAACAGATAAGCACCAATATTATTTTGAGGTTGAGCTGAAACGGACAACCGGCAGGAAAGGTATGCTTACAGCAAAAGACGTTATCGGAAGCATTGAAATTGCCACTGCGCCTGAGTTTAAGGGCGGCGTACCCGATATCTGGACGCCAGAACATTTGTTCCTGGGCGCACTCAGCAGTGGCTACATGACAACCTATCTTGCAATAGCAGATAAGCAAAGCCTGAAAGTGAAAGATATGAGCTGCAGTTCTATCGGCCAGATAAATCTTTACGAAGATCATCTTGAATTTACAACCATCAATCTTTACCCAAAGGTTTATATTAAAGATGAAAAAGATCTGGCCAGGGCCAACAAGATTTTACTGAGTGCCTATATGCATTGTATTATTGCCAATTCGGTAAAACCCTTACTCATTAATCATGGTGAAGTATTACTGGCAGACGAATCTGTTGCGGTATAATCCTGATTTTTTTACTATTAGATGTTAATTTAACAACTAAAGCTTTAAAACGATTACTCAAAAAAAGTCATGTTTAGCTGTTATTCACAATTTTATAGTTTAAGATATCATCCTGATTTGTAAGATTTCGTACAGGTTCAGCATCCTTAGTGGACTAACAGTATACATGATGAACATCATATTTTAGTTTGACCTTCCTCATTTAATTTTCACGGAGTTTTTTCAACATTTGTGCAATAAAATTACTTATTATGACTTGCAATGTTGGAAAAACGGACCGGACAATCAGATTCATATTAGCTATTGCGATTGCAGCTGCGGGGCTATACTTTCAAAGCTGGTGGGGTTTGATAGCCTTGGTTCCATTGCTGACAGGTGCAAGTCTATTTTGTCCGATATATAAAATTTTCGGATTGAACACATGTTCTACCAAAAGTGTTCAGTAGTTTCTGTTTAATTTACCCCGCCGCATATTCCTATGTGGCGGCTTTTTTTAAAAGCGTATTTATCAATAAAACCAACTCCATATCAGTCACCTGTTTTCATTGCGGAGATATATGTGGTGATTTAATTGTATCCGTAGACGAACATAATTTTTGTTGCAGCGGATGCAAACAGGTTTATTTATTACTGAACGAAAATAATCTGTGTAACTATTACGACCTCGATAAAAACCCAGGACTTAAAGCAAAAGGAAAATTTGTTTCGGAACGATACGCATACCTGGATGATGAAGCTACTATACAAAAACTCATTCAGTTCAGCAGCGATGAACAGGTCAATGTAACTTTCTCCATTCCGCAGATGCATTGTTCATCCTGCATTTACCTGCTTGAAAACCTGCACCGGATTGAACCGGGCGTAAAACAATCGCAGGTTAATTTTCAACAGAAAGAAGTCTTTATTATTTTTAACCCCAAGGAAGCTTCTTTACGCAAAGTAGTGGAACTGCTTGCCTTTATTGGTTACGAACCCTATATCAGTTTAAAAGATACTGTAACAAAAAAAACATCTTTATTCAACCGAAAACAGATTTATAAAATTGGCGTAGCTGGATTTTGCTTTTCCAATATCATGATGCTGAGCTTTCCGGAATATCTCTCATCAGGCTTTATTGATGAAGCAGGACTTAAGGAAACTTTCAGCTGGTTCATATTTGGTTTATCACTTCCGGTTTTATTTTTCAGCTCCGCAGATATTTTTGTTTCGGCCTGGAAAGGGTTGCGGCAAAGATTTTTAAATATTGATGCGCCTATTGCCCTCGCCATCATTGTAACTTTTGTAAGAAGTTATTACGAAATCATCACCGGAACCGGTGCAGGATACCTTGATTCGGGAAGCGGTATCGTTTTCTTTATGTTGATAGGCCGCTGGTTTCAAAACAAAACCTACGATTCATTTTCATTCGACAGGGATTATCTTTCTTATTTTCCGCTGGGAGTTACAGTGGTCAGGAACGGTGCAGAAAAAAATATTCCAGTAACAAAGTTAGAAAAATCAGAACGCATCATCATCCACAATGAAGAGATGATACCTGCGGATGCTGTACTGATGAAGGGCTTAGCCAATATTGACTACAGTTTTGTAAGCGGTGAAAATGCGGCTGTTGAAAAGAAAAAAGGAGAACTGATCTATGCCGGCGGTAAACAGATTGGCAGCGCTATTGAACTGGAAGTGATAAAAGAAGTTTCGCAGAGTTATATAACCCAGCTCTGGAACAACGATATCTTCAGCAATAAAAAGAACGAAGAGAAATCTTTTATTCATCCCTGGAGTAAATATTTTACTTATGCTTTGTTTGCGATTGCAATTGCAACAGTTGTCTTCTGGTATTTTACTGATGCTGCTAAAATATTTCCAGCGGTTACAGCGGTGTTGATTGTGGCCTGTCCTTGCTCCTTATTATTATCAGCAACTTTTACTTATGGTAATATGCTGCGGGTTTTTGGCCGCAACAAACTCTACCTTAAGAATGCATCGGTAATTGAATCTCTGGCGAAGATCAATACAATTGTTTTTGATAAAACCGGAACGATTACGCAAAGCCATGCTGCTGCGGTTGATTATGAAGGTTTGCCATTGTCTGATCATGAAAAAGCAATTATCCGCACAATCAGCAAACAATCCTCTCATCCTTTGAGTAAAGTAATTTGTAATTCCATTCCTGAATCACCGGAAAAATTAATCAACTTAAAAGAGTTTCAGGAATTTGCAGGTAAGGGATTGCAGGCTGTTGCAGACAATACTTATGTAAAAATGGGTTCGTCATCTTTTGTAAAAAATAATATTCCTGTATTTACACAGGATACCGGAACTGCTGTTCATGTTTTAATGGACAATGTTCATATGGGAACATACCGGGTGAAAAATCAATATAGAATGGGATTGAAAGAGATGATCAGCAATCTGGATAGAAAAGGATTCGGCTTGTACGTCTTATCAGGAGATAACAATCTGGAAAAAGAAAACCTGGTTAATATTTTCGGTATAAATACAAATATAAATTTCCATCAATCTCCGCAACAAAAGCTGGATTATGTAAAGCACTTGCAAAAAAACAACCGGCAGGTTTTGATGCTTGGCGATGGGTTGAATGATGCCGGTGCATTAATGCAATCCAACGTAGGAATTGCAGTAAGTGAAAATTCAGCTCAGTTTTCACCGGCCAGCGATGCCATACTGGATGGCAGTAAAGTATCCATGCTGGACAAATTCATCAGTTTTGCCAGGTCGGGTAAAACCATTGTGATGGCCAGTTTCATCCTGTCCATTTTGTATAATATCGTAGGACTATCCTTTGCGGTGCAAGGCCTGCTTTCCCCAATGGTAGCGGCTATCCTCATGCCGGCAAGCAGCATCAGTATCGTGCTGTTTGTGAGTTTATATTCCTCCTTCATTGCCCGTAAAAAGGGACTCTGATTATACACATGACCAAAATCATATTTTGATTTGACAGTCATCACCCACAAAAATTTAATGCAATTCTACTTTTGACGGGAATTAAACAACATCTCCATTGAGTGCATTTTTCATACTTATCGGTTTCAGTATTCTTGTGGCAGGAACTTTCCTGGCTGCTTTTTTATTTAGCGTTAAAAAAGGGCAATTCGATGATGATTACACACCTTCTATCAGGATGCTGTTTGACGAACCTGAAAAAACAAAAGCCACTTCAACCAAATCTGTAAAAACAATAACCCAAACCAAAAAATAACATGCAGGTAGAAAAATTTTATTACGACAATAAAATAGTACGGAATTTTGCATATGCCACCATCATCTGGGGTGGTGTAGGAATGCTCGCCGGATTATGGGCAGCATTGCAACTGGTTTTTCCGGTGCTGAATATAACGCAGTACGATACATTCGGCAGGCTGCGTCCCTTGCATACCAATGCGGTGATTTTTGCATTTGTTGGCAACGGAATTTTTATGGGCGTTTATTATTCGCTGCAACGCCTTTGTAAAGCAAGGATGTACAGCGATAAACTCAGTTACATTCATTTCTGGGGATGGCAACTGATAATCGTAGCCGCAGCAATCACTTTGCCTATCGGCTTAACACAGGGCGCCGAATACGCCGAATTGATTTGGCCGATTGATGTGGCTATCACTATCATCTGGGTGGTTTTTGGATGGAACATGTTTGGCACCATCATCAAGCGCAGAGAGAGACATTTATATGTGGCCATATGGTTTTATATCGCTACGTTTGTTACCGTTGCAGTTTTACATATTGTACGTTCGGGTCAGTTGCCTTATACCTGGTTGCAAAGTTACAGCTGGTATTCGGGTGTGCAGGATGCGTTGGTGCAATGGTGGTATGGGCACAACGCCGTGGCATTCTTCTTAACAACGCCTTACCTGGGATTGATGTATTATTTTATGCCGAAGGCGGCCAACCGTCCTGTTTATTCTTATAAACTTTCCATCATCCATTTCTGGTCGCTGATATTTTTATATATCTGGGCGGGCCCTCACCATTTATTATATACTGCTCTTCCAAACTGGGCACAATCTCTTGGAATTGTTTTTTCAGTAATGCTCATCTTCCCAAGCTGGGGCGGTATGATCAACGGCTTACTCACTTTACGTGGTGCATGGGACAGGGTGAGGGATGATGTTATTCTGAAATTTATGGTAGTGGCCGTTACCGCTTATGGTATGGCAACTTTTGAAGGGCCGATGCTGTCCTTGAAAAGTGTAAGTGCGGTTTCACATTATACCGACTGGATTGTAGCTCACGTACACGTGGGGGCGCTGGGTTGGAACGGTATGTTAACCTTTGGTGTGTTGTACTGGCTGATTCCAAGATTATTTAAAACCGAATTGCATTCGAAGAAATTAGCCAGTAACCATTTTTGGCTGGCAACACTTGGTATTTTATTTTATGCCATTCCCATGTACTGGGCAGGCATTCAGCAAAGCCTGATGTGGAAAGAGTTTACAGAAGCCGGCCAGTTAAAATATACTTTCCTGGAGACAGTTACTTATATGAAGCCTTTCTATTTCATGAGAGCATTGGGAGGTACCATGTATCTGACCGGTGTGTTCATCATGTTCTATAATATTTATAAAACAGTGAAGAAGGGAAGACTGGTTGCCAATGAAGAAGCAGAAGCAGCGCCGCTTGCAGTTGCACATGAAAAACACAAAGGCGAACACTGGCACAGGGTGATTGAAAGAAAACCGGTGCAGTTGATGATATTGAGTTTAGTGGTGATACTGATTGGTGGCATCATTGAATTGGTTCCAACATTTATGATCAAATCAAATGTGCCAACTATTGAAGCCGTAAAACCATATACACCACTTGAATTGCAGGGCCGTGATGTGTATGTGAGAGAAGGCTGTTATGTATGTCACTCACAAATGATCCGTCCCTTTAGAAGTGAAACCGAACGCTATGGCGAATATTCAAAAGCTGGTGAATTTGTTTACGACAAACCTTTCCAATGGGGCAGTAAACGTACAGGCCCCGATCTGGCCCGTGAAGGAACCGGTAATCTAAAAAAATCCGATGGCTGGCATTTCCGGCATTTCCGTGAGCCGTCGTCCATGAGTGAAGGTTCCATCATGCCGCCTTACGCATTTTTAATTGAGCAGAAAATCGATACATCCATGACGGCTGCAAAAATAAATGCGATGCGTAAACTAGGTGTGCCTTACGAAGAAGGTTATGACAAAGTTGCCAATAAAGATCTGATGAGTCAGGCAAACGGCATTCGTATCAATTTAAAAATAGAAGGTATTGAAGTGCCGGCAGACAGAGAGGTAATTGCGTTAATCGCCTATATGCAGCGTCTCGGTAAAGACATCACTAAAAATAAAACAGCAACATTTAATAAATAAGCTATGTTCAAATTCATAAAACAATACGCCGAAACAATACGGAATGTAGATATCTATCCGCTGATATCGCTGGGTATCTTTTTAATATTTTTTATAATACTGCTGGTATTGGTAAAAAAGATGAAGAAAGAAAGGGTAGAGGAATTATCGAACCTGCCTTTCGACAAAGAAGAATTAACTAACTCAACCTTATAAAATTTATAGTATGCAATTACTAAAATCTATAAAGAATAAATTGATACTTGCTGCACTGGCACTACCTTTAAGTGTGGCTGTGGCTGCACAGGATGCAAAACCTGCAGCTGCACAAACAGCAGAATCGGGTTATAATCAGCTGGCAATTTTACTCATGATCTTAATTGTTGTGCTGGCCTTTGTGATATGGGGCATGGGATATGTGTTGACTGCTTTAGGCAGGCAATTGGTAGATAAAAATAAAACTGCAACAAAAATTTTACCTATTGTGCTGCTTGCAGGTTTTTCGTTGTTGTCGCAAATAACAGTTGCACAGGAAACGGTTACCGCAGCTGTGAAAGCAGCGCCTAATTACGGTGGACTTACAGCATCTGCTTATTATATGTTTCTTACAGTGATAGGAATGGAATTGATAGTGATTTTATTCCTGGCATTTTCTATCCGCAGAATGTACACCGAACTATTGCCAGAGAAAGTAAAACCGGTAAATGAAGGGTCAAAACTTTCTGAGTGGTGGAAAAAAATGGATTCCAAATTATTCACAAAAGCTGTGTCGGTAGAAAAGGAAGAAGATATTTTATTAGACCATAATTATGATGGTATCAAGGAACTTGACAACTCTTTACCACCCTGGTGGAAATGGGGTTTTTATATCACTATCGGTATTTCTGTTATTTATTTACTCAATTTTCATGTATTGGGTTTGGGGATGAATCCAACTGAAGAGTATAATGCCGAAATGGAAAAAGCAAGGATTGCAAAAGAAATTTACGAGGCAAATAATAAAGACAGGATTGATGAAAGCAATGTTCCTTTTGCTGATGCAGATGGGCTGAAAGCCGGTCAGCGACTGTTTGAGGCAAATTGTGTCGCCTGCCATTTAAAAGATGGCGGTGGTAGTGTGGGGCCAAATTTTACCGATGATTATTATTTACACGGCGGCACACTAAATGATATATATGCTACTATAAAACATGGTTATCCCGATAAAGGTATGCAGGCCTGGGGTGGTCAATTCACACCAAAAGAAATTAGTTATTTGGCCAGTTATGTAAAATCCTTTGTGGGTACAAAATCAGCAACACCCAAAGAACAACAAGGTGTATTTTTTGTGGAAGACAGAGCAGCGACGGATTCAACATCAGTTGCAAAACCTGATTCAGCAATGATCAAATAAAAAATGATAGAAACTACCGACATATATCAGCAGGAATCCTTCAGAGATTCTGTAGCCACTATCAACAGTGAAGGGAAAAGGAATTTTATTAATCCTAAAAAGCCAAAGGGCAGATTGTATAATTTAAGAACCTGGTTCAGTATAATCTATCTGCTTGTTTTTTTTACACTTCCTTTTATAAAAGTTAATGACGCCCCGATTTTCATGTTCAATATCCTGGAACGTAAGTTTATCCTTTTCGGCATGATATTCTGGCCGCAGGATTTTTTCATCTTCGGAATTGGTATGCTTACGTTCATCGTTTTTATTATTTTGTTTACGGTAGTGTTTGGCAGGGTGTTTTGCGGATGGGCTTGTCCACAAACCATTTTTATGGAAATGATATTCCGTAAAATTGAATATTGGATAGATGGCGACTCTTATCAGCAAAAGCAATTAAGGGTTATGGCCTGGAATGCAAAGAAAGTAAAGAAAAGAGTCTTGAAATTTGTTCTGTTTTATACGATGTCTTTTCTAATTGCCAATTTTTTTCTTGCCTACATTATCGGCATGGATCAGTTGTTGGGATATATTGAAAATCCTGGCGCACATGCAGGCACGCTGATTTCATTATTGATTTTTACAACCGTTTTCTTTTTTGTGTATTGGTGGTTTAGGGAGCAGGCCTGCATTGTGGTTTGCCCGTATGGAAGGTTACAGGGCGTATTGCTCGACAAGAATTCAATTGTGGTTGCCTACGATCACAAACGTGGCGAAGAAAGAGGCAAGCTGAAGAAAAAAGAAGACCATGATTGTACAACCTGCAAAAACGACAGAGGATGCAATAGTGCTGCTGCTAAGTTTGAACAATATACCAAACAGGGCGATTGTATTGATTGTTTCGCCTGTGTAAGGGTTTGTCCTACCGGGATTGACATCCGCAACGGCACACAACTGGAATGTGTTAATTGCACAGCCTGCATTGATGCCTGCGATGATATTATGGTTAAGGTAGATAAGCCCAAAGGGCTTATCAGGTATGCTTCTGAGAATAGTATCACCGAAGGAAAGAAATTAAAATTCAATAATCGTATCAAAGCTTATTCGGGTGTTTTGTTGCTCCTGCTTTCTTTGCTGGCGTTTTTACTGGTAAGCCGTACCGATCTGGATGTTACGCTGATGCGTACAGCAGGCATGACTTTTACTAAATTGCCGGATGGGCGGGTCAGCAATCTTTACAATTTGAAACTGGCCAACAAAACGCACAAGGATATTCAGTTTTCATTGAAGTTGGAGAATCTGTCTGGAGAAATCATGCTAGTGGGCAGCGGCGAATTAACGGTTAAGAAAGAAGCATATTCAAACCTTCAGTTTTTTGTAAAATTAAAACCAGAGGATTTGAGTAACTGGAAAACACTGGTTAAGATCGGTATGTACGAAGGCGATAAAAAAATTAAAACAATTACGGCCAAGTTTATTGGGCCTGAAGTGTATAACTAAAACGAAATATTATGAACTGGGGAGCAAAAATAGTGGTGGTTTATGTTGTCTTTATCGCTGGCATCTTATTCATGGTGTTCAAATCCTCTAGCGAAAAATCGGATCTGGTTACTACCGATTATTACGCCAAAGAATTAAAATACCAGGAGAAGATAGACGAGATGAACCGTGTTTCAGCCTTATCAACCGAAGTTGATGTTGTGATTAAAGACAATGAACTTATTGTTTTGTTTCCAAAAGACTTCTCTGGAAAGAAATTAACCGGAGAAGCTGTGCTGTATTGCCCTTCGGATGAAAAGAAAGATTTAAAGAATAATTTTTCGCTGCAGGATGAACCGTTGAGGATCAGTATCCCGGAAAAAAACAGGGGATTGCATGAACTGCATTTAAGCTGGCAAGATGGGGGAGTAACTTACTATTTTGAAAAGAAAATATTTATTTAAATGTTGCAGTTATTTTTTGTTGCGTTTACGATTGGCATACTGGGTAGCTTTCATTGCGTAGGCATGTGTGGGCCGCTGGCGCTATCGTTGCCGCTAAGCAACAGCAGCATTGCGGCAAAATTTACCGGAGCATTACTGTACAATGCTGGGCGCATAGTTACTTATGCTTCTTTTGGATTACTTTTTGGACTGATAGGACAAACCGCTGCCATGTTTAATTTTCAGCAGTGGCTTTCCATAGCTGTAGGTGTAATTATACTTGGGTTTATAATCATTCCAAAAAAGTATAAAATACAATACAGTGCTTCATCCAATGCAACCCGTTTTTTCACCGGGCTGAGAACGCAACTGGGTAAATTATTTACACAAAAAAATAATTCATCACTTTTTGTAATTGGTTTGCTAAATGGTTTGCTACCATGTGGACTGGTATATATGGCCGTGGCAGGTGCCATTGCAACCGGTGATGTTGCTAATTCTGTTTTGTTTATGGCAGCTTTTGGTTTGGGTACATTACCTATCATGTGGAGTATTGCATTTTTTGGAAATTATGTCGGCTTGGGTATACGTCAAAAGATTAGGAGAGTTTATCCCTATATGATGGCCTTGATGGCTTGTTTGTTGATTTTGAGAGGCATGGGACTTGGAATACCTTATGTAAGCCCGAAAATGAATATCGAAAAACAGCATGTAGAGGGCTGTTGCAGTAAACCTGACGAATCTCAGGTTTTTAAATGATAATAGTCCTGATATGGGTTATCAAAAAAAAATAAGTTTGAATTGTATAATAAAATGTTTGAACAATTGTATTGTATGACGCCAATTAAGATAACAAAGCCTGATCAGTTTCATCATGAGAATAAAACATGGACAAGGCTGCTTGAATTTTTTAAGCAGGAAAATACATTTTTAAAAAACCGCCTTTCAGAAGTAGTTGATCACCGGACTGACAAGGAATTTCTGGCATTGGCCGAGCAGTTTCAGAATAAATTTATACTTAAAGACGAATATATTAGTGAGCTAAGGCATGATATTAATGCACAGAATAATGATTTGCTGAATGCAAGCGATATTGTATCGCATAACAAATTAGGTAAGCGGCAGGAAAAGTTGCGTAACGAAATGGAATATTTTGAAAAAGATTTTAATAGCCTGAGGAACGAATTCAATAAATATCTGTCTTCGGTATTATAAACTAATTCAACATGGCAGCCAGTTTCTTTTGGTTACTGATGATAATATTGCCATCTTTTATTTCGATGAGGCTTTCGCTTTTGAAATCACTGAGTGTGCGTATCAACGATTCAGTTGCCGTACCGGCAATATTGGCCAGATCTTCTCTTGAAATATGAATCGAGAATTTGTCCTGGTTTTCTTTTTGGTATTTCGCCTGTAAAGTAAGCAATGCGTCGGCCACTCTTTTACGTAACGAATTATAGGCAAGTCCCAGCAACTGGTTTTCTTTTTCGGTAACATTTTTAGCCAGCAGTTTAATGAACTTTTGCATAACCTCTCTATTGCTGTTCAACAAATTTTCAAACTCTTCCTTTGGTATGATGGCCACCTCGGCATCCTCAATCGCTTCGGCATTTTCTTTGTAAACAGTTTCTTCCAGCAAAGCATTGTAACCAAAAAAATCGCCTTCGTTAAAAAGACCTACGGTTAACTCTTTACCTGCATCATTGCTCTTGCAGGTTTTTACTTTTCCTTTTGTAATATAATACAGACGGTTAGGGTGGTTTCCTTCTGTATAGATTGGTTGTTTCTTTTTGTAGTGATTAATATTGCGGTCTGCAGCCAATTCCTGCAGCGGGTTTGCACCGGTAAAATCTGTAATCATCTGCTGCATGCCCTCAATATCCGTATTGTAATTTTTTGAAAGTACTTCTGTTTTTTTAAGACGGCTCTCCACGGCATTCAGTAGTTCAATATCGCTGAACGGTTTGGTTATATAATCATCGGCACCCATTTCCATACCTTTTCTGAAATCGCTGCGTTCGGCTTTTGCTGTTAAAAAGATAAACGGAATTCCGGTAAGATCAGGATTTTTATTCAGCAGGTGCAATACGCCGTACCCATCCAGTACAGGCATCATAATATCGCAGATGATGAGGTCTGGTTTTTCCTGCAAAGCCAGTTCCACACCAATTTTCCCGTTTTCGGCAGTGCGTACTTTATAACCTGCCAATTCTAAAATCTCGGATGTGTTTTCACGAATTTCGTTGTTATCTTCTATCAGTAATAAGTGCTTCATGTGTTGGGGTATTCGCCTAAAGTTACGACGGTCTTTTTAAACTAATGATAAACGCTGTTCCTTTTTCCAGTTCACTCTTAAATTCAATCCGGCCATCCAGCAACTCAATATATTTGCCTACAATATGCAGACCTAGCCCAGTTCCCTGAATATTGGTTACATTGGCACCTCTGAAGAACCGTTCAAAAAGATGCACCTGGTCTTCAGCAGAAATGCCGATGCCGTTATCTTTAATGTGCAACACAATTTTTGTTTTGGTCACACTGGTTTTTACTTCTATGGTACTTCCTTCGGGAGAAAATTTAATTGCATTAGATAATAAGTTGGTAACTACATTTCGTAACAGAGAGGGATCCGAGAAAATATTTTCTTCTCCTTTGTGTTCGTATAGAAATTGTTGGTCATTCTTTGCAATGCCTTCCATTTCGCTGCACAAAGCAGCTATCATTTCTTTCATGTTAAAGTCAATATTATTGGCCATGATCTTCCCATCTTCAATTTTACCAATGGATAAAAACTCGTTTAATAAACTGGTAAGGTTATTTACCGATGACTTAATGCGGTGAATATGCTTATTTCGTTTTTCCTGTTCCTCTCCCTCAGTATATTTGGCAACAAGCGACGCTGACGAAAGTATTGTACTCAACGGGGTTCTGAATTCATGCGAAGCCATAGAAACAAAACGGCTTTTCAAATCGCTCAGTTCTTTTTCTTTGCTCAAAGCCTTTGTCAGTTCATCTTTAGATATTTCAAGAGCGGTAAGTGCGTTTTGTAATTCCACGGTACGGATTTCAACTTTCTGCTCCAGTTCATTATTCAGTTCTTCAATTTTCTTATTGGTTTCATTTAGTTTTTCCTGATGCTGCTGAATGGAATTTTCAAATTCCTTTCTGATAGTGATGTCACTCACAAATGCGATGGTATAACTTTTATCGCCCATGGAATAATTACTCAGGCTTATCTCAACCGGAAACTCACTGCCATCTTTTTTTACAGCAAACAGATCTTTACCAACACCCATAGGGCGGGGCTGCGGGTCTTTAGTATAGCTGTCGCGGTGATGAACGTGTTTTGAATGATAGCGGGACGGGATCAGTGTTTCAATCTTTTGTCCAACCAGTTCTTCTTCTTTCTTATAGCCAAACTGTTTAAGCAGAAAATGATTGACCAGTAAAATTTCAGCATTGCTGTTGGCCACTAAAATACCCATCGAAGCATGTTGAAACAATGCTTCAAATTTTTCCTTTTCCTGTTGGAGTTTTTCCTTTACCATAACTCTCTGTTTCCGATTTTATTATTTGTAAATTTACAATAAACCGCCTGATATCAGCGGATAAAATGATGATTTAATAACGTAAATTTTAACGGAATAGTTAATTATCAAATATGCTGCAACCAGAAGTGATGACAGAAAGTAAACGGGCTTTTCAGGGACTTACCACTGCGGAAGTAATAACATCCAGAAATAAGTTTGGCGCTAATGTACAGGAGGATGGAGCCAGGGGTGGATTTTTTATTGCGTTACTGAATGTGGTAAAGGAACCCATGTTTATTTTACTTGCGGTTGCAAGTGCTGTTTATTTTATTACCGGAAATATTGGCGATGGAATTATTATGGTTTCGGCCATTGTTTTGGTTTCCGCCATTTCGGTGTACCAGGATTATCGCAGCAGTAACGCAATAGCGGCTTTAAAAACGCTCTCTCAACCACACAGTAAAGTAATCCGTAACGGCCAAACTGTAGAGATCAACAGCGACGAAATTGTTATCGGCGATTATATGATTGTAGAAGAAGGTGCTTTAATTCCTGCTGATGGAATTATTGAACAGTCAAATGATTTTTCAGTCAATGAGTCAATTTTAACTGGTGAATCACTCAGCGTTTTTAAATCGGTGGATGATAAAGAAAACAAAGTTTACCAGGGCAGTTCCGTAGCCGGCGGACTTGCTATATGCACAGTTACTCAAATCGGTTTTAATACAAAACTTGGTGAAATTGGTAAGAGCATAATTTCCATTGCCCAGGAACAAACTCCGCTACAGATACAGATAAGCAATTTTGTAAAGAAGATGGCCATTGCCGGGCTGATCGTCTTTTTAATTGTTTGGGGTATCAATTATTTTCAATCGAAAGATATATTCGATAGTCTGTTAAAAGCACTTACCCTTGCAATGAGTATTTTGCCCGAAGAGATTCCGGTTGCTTTTACAACATTTATGGCATTGGGCTCCTGGCGGTTGATGAAGATGGGTGTAATTGTTAAACAAACAAAAACTGTAGAGTCGCTGGGCAGTGCTACTGTAATTTGTGTTGATAAAACAGGAACAATCACCGAGAATAAAATGATGCTGGTGAAATTGTATGTGCCTGCGTCAGATAAGATAACAGATTCCGGAGGAGATTTAACTCCGGAAGAAAAGAATCTTGTAAGAACAGCAATGTGGGCAAGTGAGCCTATTCCTTTTGATCCCATGGAAACTGCGCTGCATAAAAAATATGCCGACTTATTTACCGCAGATGAAAGGCCTCAATATAAAATGATACACGAATATCCGCTTGACGGAAGGCCTCCGATGATGACCCATATTTTTGAAAATACTTCCGCAACAAGGATCATTGCCGCAAAAGGAGCACCTGAAGCCATTATCAGTGTTTCAAAATTAACCGAAACAGAAAAAAACAAAATAACTGCTGCTCTGCAACAACTTACAGTTTTGGGTTACCGGGTTTTGGGCGTTGCAGAAACTGATCATCAGGGAAATTCTTTTCCGAAGGAACAACAACAATTTAATTTTCAATTTAAAGGATTGGTTGCATTTTATGATCCACCAAAGAAAAATATCCAATCAGTATTTGAGGGTTTTGATAAAGCCGGCATAGCAGTTAAAATTATCACCGGCGATAATGAAGCCACCACACGTACCATTGCAAAGCAGGTTGCATTTAAAGGAACAGAGAAAAGCTTTAATGGGGAAATGGTAAATAGTATGACAGATGAAGAATTGCAGAAAAGCGTTAAGCAGGTAAATATATTTACCAGAATGTTTCCGGATGCAAAACTGAAAGTGATAGAGGCGCTAAAGCGAAACAATGAAGTGGTTGCCATGACCGGAGATGGTGTGAATGACGGGCCTGCTTTAAAATCGGCACATATTGGCATTGCGATGGGTAAGAAGGGAACTGAAATAGCTAAACAAGCTTCTTCAATAATTTTAACCGACGACGATCTGGCAAAAATGGTTGACGCTGTGGCGATGGGACGTAAAATATACAGCAATCTAAAAAAAGCAATTCAATATATCATCTCCATTCATATCCCAATTATACTCACGGTTTTTATTCCGCTGGCGTTGGGTTGGGTGTATCCGAACATCTTTACGCCAGTGCATGTAATCTTCCTGGAACTCATCATGGGGCCTACCTGTTCAATTATTTACGAGAACGAACCGATAGAAAAAAACCTGATGGTTGAAAAACCAAGGTTGTTTACCAGTACTTTTTTTAACTGGCGTGAATTAACGACAAGCATTGTTCAGGGGCTTGTAATCGCTGCAGGTACTTTGTTTATTTACCAATATGCAGTGCTGCAGGGCAGTAACGAAGATGTTACAAGAACGATGGTTTTTCTTACGCTGATATCGGCTAATATTTTTCTTACGTTGGTTAACAGGTCATTTTATTATTCCCTATTAACAACAAGCAGATATAAAAATAACCTGGTACCATTAATCATATTGATAACAGTTGTGCTAATGACATTGCTGTTATTTATTGATCCCTTGCAAAAATTATTTCAGTTTGAAAAACTAACTGCTATGCAGGCTATACAGGGAATATGCACAGGATTTGTATCTGTTACCTGGTTTGAAGTGGTGAAATATTTTAAACGAAGAAAATCAGTTGAAACTTAGTTAAGTTTTTATCTCCGTAATATCAATTCACTGTTACTCTCTTCTCCAGAAAAACCTCTGCCATCATACACCTGGCACTGCCACCACCGGCAGTTTCAATGGTGTTTAGTGAAGAATGAATAATACTATTATGTTTTTGCAGGACTTCGATTTGGGTATCAGATAGTGATTGATAAGCCTGTGTTGACATCACCAGCAATAATTCATCATCATCATTTTTTACCTGCAGCATATTGCCGGCAAAACTGTTCATTTGCTGTAATGAGATAGGTATAATCTCTTTGCCTGTCTTTTCAAATGAAGTAATCAGGTTTTCTTTTTCTGCCGCATCAGTAATTGATTCCAGGCATACAACAGCATAGCGATTTGCAACACACATCATTACATTGGTATGATAAATATCTACTCCATTACTGTCGGTTGAGTGAAATGTTACAGGGCTGTAATCAACTATTTTACAAAATGCTTCGAGTATTTTCTTATTGGTACGTGGCGATAAACAGGCGTATGCAATTTTATTTTGCCTGTCAAAAACCATACTGCCGGTACCTTCTAAAAAAAGATGGTTGTTTTCTGAATTACTCAGGTCACTGATTTCATACACAGAAAATTTATTTTTAACAGTTTCCAGCACAACAGCTTTTCTTTCAAGTCTGCGGTTACTGGCAAACATTGGGTATAAAAACACACGGCCGTCATCATGAAACGATATCCAGTTGTTTGGAAAAATTGAATCGGGTGTAGCAGGTTCAAGACTATCCTCAACAACTGTTACATCAACTTTATTATTCCGCAGCAGCTCAACAAAATCATTAAATTCCTGTAAAGCCTGTTGTTGTAAATCTCCTTTTATATTTTTTTGAAAACTGTTATTAACGGCAGTTTCGGCATTAAAGCCAAAATTTACCGGTTTTATCATTAAGAGCTGTGTTGTGTTTTGCATGATCAGTGTCCTTTACCAAAATTCATTTCGCCGGCTTTTATAGCCACGGGCAAAAAATTTTCTTTTGGCGGTATGGGGCATTTAAAGCCAGAAGAATATGCACAATAAGGATTGTAAGCTTTATTAAAATCAAGTCTTACAGTATCGCCATGTATATCCTGTTTAAAAAATTCAAGATAGCGGCCACTGCCGTAGGTTTCATCACCGGTTGTTGCATCGGTAAACGGAACAAACAGATAATCTTTATACTCGGCTGTTTGCATCAGATCCTTACTCTGGTAAACAAATAATAGATATTCTTTACCAGCAATCATAAAATCAAGCCTGCCGTATTTATAATAATGTTTTATGGTTTTTGCCGATGTGGTCATGGTAAAACCAACTGTGTCAGTGATCTTTTCAAAAAAACACGCAACATTATACTGGCTGTTGATGGGGTAGAAGTGAAAATGTTTTTTATCTTTTCCTTTCACCACTTCATGGTTAGCTACATAATTCTTTTGATATTCTTTTACGGATTTTGCATAAATATCTTTTTGTGCAATTGCAATATTGCACAAAAAACAACTTATAGCTATTAAAAACACTTTTTGCATAAAATAGAAACTGTGTAATCAATTAATCTTTTTCAATCTGCGCTTTAGTTCATCATCAATACATTTACACTGCGCTGTAAAATATTAAAGGCAATCTCTGCCATCAGGTTTTCTTTATCAAGTGTGGGATTTACTTCAGTAATTTCAAAGCAGCATATCTTCCGGTTCTGCATAAATTTACTGATGAGGTCTTCCACTTCTCTTTCACGTAAACCATTGCTCACCGGGGTTCCTGTACCTTTCGAAATAGAAGAATCCAGGCTGTCCACATCAAAGCTTATATAAATATCAGTACAATCGCTTAAATGCCTCAAGGCTTTGCGACACACATTCTCTGCACCGGTACGCCTCACTTCAGCAGTAGTAATCACTTTCATACCATGTTTGTCAATCAGGTGTTTTTCTTCTTTTTCAAAATCACGCAGTGCAATAAAAACAACATCTTCGGGCAAAACCTTCGGGCTTATTTTTCCCAGGTTTTTAAGCTGCTCCCATTGTTTGGCTGTTTTTTCATCCAGGTCATGCACTTTCATTTCCATATTGTCTTCGCCTATGGAAGCCGACATAGGCATGCCATGTATATTACCCGATGGGGTGGTATACGGCGTATGCAGATCGGCATGAGCATCAATCCAGATAACACCCAGTTTGCTTTTAGGTTTAGCTGTTTTAATACCGGCAATGGTTCCGGCGGCATTGCTGTGATCGCCGCTGAGCACCACAGGAAAAAAATGACTGTTGATGGATTCTGCCACAGCTTTGCTGATCCTTTCACTCATGGTTAAAACACCATGCATGCGTTTGGCATAGGGTGAGTGAATGGGCTCATACAATAATTTATTTTCTTCTTCAATTTTTTCAGATGGAAAATGAACAAAGAAATTACTCATAAAATCCAGTGCAGCTACTTTTATGGCTTCAATACCAAGGCTGGCACCACGTGTACCGGCCCCTATCTCCGAAGGGACTTCAATTAATTTTATATTTTTCATATATTAAATCTGCTGTTGGGCAGTTTTGTTGCAGGCTTGTATAATGCTCAAATCTACAACTTTCCTTTTTTAGACATGGTTATAGTTAAAGTAAATTTATCATTCGAAAAAAAGACTGCTATTTAAAGCGAAATTATTATTCTGCAACTCTTCTGAGCAATAATTCAAGGTAGGGGGCGTTTACAAAGAAGCCCAAATCCGGCAAAGGCAAATTATTAAAACCTAAAAACCTTTAAACTGGTTTGTTTGTGCTTGATTTACAAAAGATGCCCCTGAGAAATCAGGGGCATTGCCAATAATATAACTGATATAATTAAAACTGCTCCAGCTTGCTGAAGAAGAAATCACCTTCAATCGCAGCATTTTCGTTACTGTCGCTGCCATGTACAGCATTTTCGCCAATTGAAGCGGCATATAATTTACGGATGGTACCCTCTGCTGCTTCAGCAGGATTAGTAGCACCAATCAGTTTGCGAAAGTCTTCTACTGCATTATCTTTTTCAAGAATGGCTGCTGTTATAGGGCCGCTGCTCATAAAACTAACCAGTTCTCCGTAAAAAGGGCGCTCAGCATGTACGGCATAAAACTCACCTGCTTTTTCAGCACTAAGCCTGGTTGTTTTCATAGCTACAATACGAAAGCCTGCAGCATTTATCATTTGTAAAATAGCACCGGTATTAGCTTTTTTTGTTGCATCGGGCTTAATCATTGTAAAGGTTCTGTTACTCATTATTCTTTTTTTAGGCCGCAAAGATAAGGGAGCAAAAGGGAATATGGAAGCTGTAATATTGAATATTGAAACAGGCAGTTAAAAGTAAAAAACTATACCTGCCTGTAAATATTACCTATTCAATATTACTTCTTAGATATCATCTCAATTGTTTGGTAAGCTGTTTTAACCTACTTTTGCGCCGCCTTATGCAGTCAATAAAAAATATATACCCGTTATTCAATCAGCCTAAAAATGTTGTAATCACCATGCATCAAAAGCCTGATGGCGATGCTATGGGATCTACATTAGGGCTGTATCATTTTCTGAATAAATTCGGTCACAACTGTACGGTAATTTCACCTACAAACTGGGCCAGTTTTTTAAACTGGATGCCTGGTTGTAAAAAAGTAATTGATTATGAATCACAGCCGGCTAAAGCTGATGAGCTGATTGCTGCTGCGGACTGGATATTTTGTCTTGATTTTAATATCCTCAGCCGTACAAAACGTATGGAAGAAAAGTTAGCAGCAGCCAAAGGTGAAAGAATTCTGATTGATCATCACCGGGAACCGCAAACATCAGTTTTTGCTTATGGAATAAGCGATGTAGAAAAAAGTTCAACTGCTGAAATGGTTTACGACCTGATAACCGATTCGGGACATTCAGATAAAATTGATGCAACAATCGGCGAATGTTTATATGCAGGGGTGATGACAGATACAGGGTCATTCCGTTTTCCATCTACCAAAGCCAGTGTACATAAAATGGTTTATGAACTTAAAGAAAAGGGTTTAGAGCATAGTCATGTACATGAAGAATTATATGATAATTTTTTAGAAAGCCGTTTTCGTTTTATTGGCCATGTGCTTTTAAACCGAATGGAAGTTTTTTACGAATACAATGCTGCACTCATTACTATTCCACAGGCCGACCTTATTAAGTTTAATGTAAAGACCGGTGATACAGAGGGTTTGGTGAATTATGCACTCAGCATTCAGGGTATTAAACTTGCTGCGGTTATTATTGACAGGGGAGAAGAACGTAAAAGTTCGTTTCGAAGTAAAGGTGATTTTGATGTAAATACATTTGCCCGTAAATATTTTAATGGCGGTGGGCATTTTAATGCAGCAGGCGGGTTCAATAAAGAGTCATTGGAAGAAGTGGTTGAAAAATTTAAAGCCGCTATAAAAGAAAATGCGGCACAATTAAGCAGTTATCAATTTTAAAATAAAATAAAACAATGAAACAGTTTTTTTATCTAT
Organism: Ferruginibacter sp.; assembly: GCA_049661965.1. Taxonomy (GTDB): domain Bacteria; phylum Bacteroidota; class Bacteroidia; order Chitinophagales; family Chitinophagaceae; genus Ferruginibacter. Next base: position 29,961 of record JBATAS010000312.1, read on the forward strand.
CTGTATTTAGTGTGCTGGTATTATCGGCCTGCACAGGAGGATTTAAGAAAGGCGATAATGGTATTGACTATAAGATCATATCGAAGGGCAGCGGAAAAACCATTAGCTATGGTAATTTTATGCAAATACATATTGAGCAGATTTATGGCGGTACAAAAGACACGGTGCTGCTCGATACAAGAGAGACAATGCCACGTATCCAGGTACTGGATTCGGTAAGAACACCACTTGCGTATTATAAAATAATAAGCCAGCTTAAAAAAGGCGATAGCCTGGTTATCCGTTTACTTACCGACACTGCTTTTAAAAGTTCACCAGAGGGAATGCCGCCATTTATGAAGAAAGGGAAGTATTTATATACCCGTCTTAAAATGGTTAACTTTTTTGAAACCAGGCCGGAAGCTGATAGTGCCAATAATGCTGAAAGAGCACTTGCAAAACCACGGATTTATAAAAAGCAAGTAGAAGAAATTGAAAAGGATATGGCTACCAAAAAGGAGCAATTGGCAGCAGATGATAAGATCATTCAGGATTACCTGCTGAAAAACAATATAACAGCGCAAAAAACCAAGTGGGGTACATACGTTTCTATAATTACTGAAGGAACCGGTGAGAAAATGAGTAGCAACAATATTGCTACGGTGAATTATACTGGCAGAACATTAGACAGCGGAAAGGTTTTTGACTCAAATATTGACCCCAAATTTCAACATGTAGAACCCTACGAAGTTAACCTGGGTAGTTTTGAAGGTATAATACTTGGCTGGCCCGATGCATTGTACCAGCTTAAGAAGGGTTCGGTAGCAAAGATATTTATTCCCTCATCTTTGGCCTATGGAGCAGGAGGAAGAGGTGCTGAAATTAAGCCAAATGAAATATTGGTTTTTGATATGACTGTAGTTGATGTTACTACCGAAGAACAAGCTATGGCAAAACAGCAGGAAATGCAGAATAAAATGATGGAAGAGCAGAAAAGGATTTCCGACAGTCTTCAAAATGCAACTCAAAAATAAAACCTCTGATTTTATTAATACAAAGCGTCCTGAAAATTCAGGGCGCTTTTTTATATGCATTATAAAGTGTAACCGCTTCTTTAGCTTCCTTAACATCATGTACCCTGAGGATAGAAGCGCCATTCATTAAAGCAATACTGTTTAAAACGGTGGTTCCATTTAATGCAGCTTCGGCTGTATTTCCCAGCGTTTTGTAAATGCTGCTTTTACGGGATAAGCCTGCCAGAACAGGTTTACCGGTTATACCAAACAGCGAAAGATGTTTTAACAACTGAAAATTATGCTCTATGGTTTTGCCGAACCCAAAACCAGGGTCAATGATTATATCTGTAATCCCGGCCGCTTTGCAAGATTCAACCTTTTCAATAAAATAATCAAGTACTTCTTTTACCACATCTGTATAAACAGGATTATGCTGCATACTGGCTGGCGTACCCTGCATATGCATACATATATATGGCACTTGTAAAGCGGCAGCGGCAGATAACATATCTGCATCCATATTTCCCCCGCTGATATCGTTTATAATTGATGCTCCGGCCTGTATGGCAGCTCTGGCAACAATGCTTTGATAAGTATCAATAGAAATAACAGTATCTGGAAATGATTGATGAATAGCTTCTATTACCGGCAAAACCCTGTCAGTTTCTTCTATTGCGGAAACAGTCAGACTGCCCGGCCTGGTACTTTGTCCGCCAATATCTAAAATATCTGCACCATCGCTTATCATCCGGCCGGCAAGTGATACAATTTCAGCAGTATTCATTTGCAGATGCCCTTTGTAAAATGAATCGGGTGTAGCATTGATAATGCCCATCACCAGCGGTTCATCAACGCTCAACAATTTTCCTTTACAGTTTATGCTGTTCATCAAATCTTTTTCAATTATTTTTGAGCTTGCCTACCGGCGGCAGGTTAACATCACACTAAGTTACAAATGCACATTGATAAATGAATACAAACCAGCAATACGATAGAGCAGTACAGGCTGCAAAAGAAATTTTTTTACAGAAGACAAAGGATTATGGTACATCCTGGCGTGTGTACAGGACTATTTCAGTAGCTGACCAGATCTATATAAAAGCGAAACGCATCCGCAATATACAAGAGACCGGTGTCCAGAAAATTGGTGATGATATCATCAGTGAATTCAAAGGAATACTCAATTATGGTATTATTGGTTTAATTCAACTTGATATTGAAGAGGATGAACTGGAAGACCTGCCTTTTGAAACCGTACAGGAATTTTATAATACTAAAATTGATATTGCCAAAAAGTTAATGCTGGATAAGAACCATGACTATGGCGAAGCCTGGCGACAGATGAGTCAGGAAAGTTTTGTAGATCTGATACTGGCAAAGATCTTACGCATTAAACAGATACTGGTTAATAAAGGTAAAACCATCATCAGCGAAGGCATTGACGCAAACTTTTATGATATTATAAATTATGCAGTGTTTGGTTTGATTTTAATTGAGGAAGAGTTACACGGAAACTAAGAAGTGAAATCCTTTAAAGCAATCTGAAATACAATAAACAGAAAATATGAAGCAGGCAGTAAACATAGCCAGAATTTTAGTAGGTGTTTTATTTATCTTTTCAGGCCTTGTAAAAGCAATAGACCCGTTGGGGCTTGCTTACAAAATGCAGGAGTTTTTTGATGTATGGGCAGCTGAAGGTATTATGACAGGATTAATGTTGTGGCTGAATGAACAGGCTCTGTTGTTTTCGTTGTTAATGATTACGCTTGAAGTTGTTTTGGGTGTTGCCTTACTGTTAAGCTGGCGTAAGCATATGCTGTCCTGGTTATTATTATTGTTGATGCTATTTTTTACTTTTCTTACCAGTTATGTTTTATTCAGCGGGAAAATACGTGCCTGTGGTTGTTTTGGCGATTGTATTCCGCTTACGCCCATTCAGACTTTTACAAAAGATATTATTCTTTTAATACTGGTATTATTAATTCTTTTTGGGAGAAAACATATCAAGCCCGTCTTTTCAAACAAAATAAATGTTTCCCTCTTTCTGCTCTCGTTTTTTAGCGTGCTTGGTTTACAATGGTATGTATTGCATCACTTGCCTGTAAAGGATTGTCTGCCTTTTAAAATTGGTAATAATATTCTTGAATTGAGAAAAATGCCTGCAGATGCCATACCGGATAAGTTTGATTATAAATTTATTTACCAGAAGAACGGGGAGAAGAAAGAATTTGCAGTAACTGCCCTGCCTGACAGTAGTTGGGAATTTGCAGAAAGAAAACAGGTATTGATTGAAAAAGGAAAAAACAATATTCCGTTGATAAATGATTTTATATTCAATACCGAAAGTGGCAATGACACAACAGAAGCGATACTTAACCAGCCGGAAGAATATTATCTTCTGTTTGCCAAAGATTTTGAAGAGGGAGACATGGAATGGATTAAGTATTTTGAACTTTTTTATACTAAGAAAGTAGGTTTAAATAATGTTTATCTGGTTACAGCTGATCCTAAGACTGCAAAAAGACTTATAAATATTCCCAGTCCTTTGATTTTTACCTGCGATGCAACAGCTATTAAAACAGCAGCCCGGGTAAACCCAACACTATTTTTAATGAAGGGGCCCGTTGTACAAAACAAATGGGCAGCAAGGGATAAGTTTTAGAGACTGGAAACTAAATTGTGTTTGGTACTAATTAAAAAATATTCAACCCATTGCCATACATCCTAAAAAAAATATTTTATTCATTATTGGTGCTGCTGGGTGTGGTGGTACTGGTATTTATTATGTTTCAGGGATTTGGCGATCCTGCCCGGATGATTGTTGGACAGACCGGCGACAAAAAAACACTCGACAATATCCGCAGCGATCTCTATCTCGATCAACCCAAATGGAAACAGTTTGTGTTGTATGTAAATGATGTTTCTCCTTTTTGTTTTCACAGCAAAGCCGATATAGAGAAGAAACAATTGCAAGGCCTGTTTATCGGAGGCGATACTAAATTCGGTATAAAGATTCCTTACCTGCGTAAAAGTTATCAAACAAAAAAAGAAGTAGGTAAAGTGCTGATGGAGGCATTGCCAGGCACATTAATACTGGCCATTGCGGCCATGCTGTTTGCTACCATCATAGGCATTCTATTGGGCGTAACAGCAGCCGTTAAAAAAGGAACCTGGGTGGATACGACTGCTGTATTCTCCAGTATTGCCGGGATATCGGCTCCATCATTTTTTATGGCTATAGTTATTGCGTATTTTTTTGGAGTTGTACTCCATGCATATACCGGATTGAATTTAACCGGTAGCTGGTTTGATATTGATGAAGTAACCGGTGAGAAATACCTCAGCCTTAAAAATTTAATTCTTCCTGCTTTTACATTGGGTATCCGGCCGCTGGCTATTATCACACAATTAACCCGTAGTTCAATGCTGGATGTACTGAACCAGGATTATATACGTACGGCTTACGCCAAAGGGCTGAGTAAAAATGTAATTATTTACAAACATGCATTACGTAATGCGCTCAACCCGGTAATAACAGCAATTACCGGCTGGTTTGCCGAGTTACTGGCAGGCGCTTTCTTTGTAGAATATATTTTTGGATGGAAAGGTATTGGCAAGATAACAGTTGATGCACTGGAAAAATTAGATTACCCGGTAGTAATGGGTTCTGTTTTGTTAAGTGCATGCATTTTTATCTTCATCAACTTTTTTGCAGATGTACTGTACAGGGCTGTTGACCCCAGAATTAAAATGTTGTAATAATTTATTTTTCAGTTAAACCGGTATCAACCCATTTTTTTACCACAGCAATTTCTTCTGCAGTTAATTTTTCTTTATGCTTAAATGGCATAAACCCTCTGTCGCCAGGGTTTAACATAATCCTGTCCAGCATAGCCGAACCGTATTTTTTTGCAGATTCAAATGTTTCAAAGTTGGCTTTATTGCCTCCTTGAGTTGGCAGGTGGCAGGGAGAGCATTTTGCTTGTATTAAAGGAACTACATCTCCAGCATATGTTGTGGGCATTTCTGCTGCCTTAGAAGCTGTATTTTTTTTAGCACAGGCAGCAAACAGAACAAGCGTTAATACAGATAAAGAAGTTAAGATTTTTTTCATACATCAGGTTTAAAGTAAAGAAATTTCAAAATCCAAATTAAAAATAATTATCCAATTTATCCTGTTTTTTAATTAACTGATAAAAACGCTATTAACATTTTGTTTGTAAACAGTAGTAAATGTACTTCGTCTTATATCCATTAAATCACTTTAAAATTTACAATTATGAAAAAAATTTTTACACTTTTATTCGCTACCGCAATGCTGAGTACAGCATTTGCACAGTATGGTCAAAAAGGCCAGAGACAAGGGAACAAACAAAATGATGTTTATGCATCTAACGGTAATCATGGATATGATAAGCCAGGCAAAGGTTACAACGACTGGTATGTTTTTACCCCACGGGAAAGAGACATACAGATCGGGCAGATCAACCAGGAGTATGATTATAAGATCAACCGGGTAAAGCATCAGTTCTTAATGGGCTGGTTTCAGCAAAAACGCCAGATCATGCTTTTAGAAAAGCAACGTGATAATGAAATTCAGGCAGTAAATCAAAAATTCAATGATCGAAAAAACCGTTTTGGTGACTTTGGCCGCGTGAACAAAGGCCGTTGGTAAACAAATAAAACCGGCAATTAAATTAAAACCCTGTACCGGGGTTTTAATTTTGTTTAAAAATAAAATTATTAATTCCCGAAAATGTTAAAGTATTTGTTTTAACAAAAACGCTTTTTAATTTTCTGTAAATTTATCATCAATAAAAATACTGTATGAAAAATTTTAAACACTTTAAGCTAAGTTTATTAATGTTTGTAACCTTATTACTCTCTGTAGGAGTTTTTGCTCAGCGGGGCAGGGGACATTATAAACCTTACAAATCTTATCATCGTAATTATGTTTCCATTCGTGTAGCACCCAGGTATAATTACCGGCCTGCATACAGGTCGTATTACAGGCCGGCGCCAGTGTACAGACCAAGATACAGGACTGTTTACAGA
>JBATAS010000313.1:0-1989 GCA_049661965.1 Ferruginibacter sp.
GCAGGCCAAGGACCGTGACCACCGGTACCAGCGAGTTTCGCAGCGCGTGGCGAATGACCACCACCCGTTCGTTCAGGCCTTTCGCGCGTGCCGTCCGCACGTAGTCCGCACGCAGCACCTCAAGCATCTGGGAGCGGGTCAACCTCATGATCGACGCAGTGGAACTTAGGGCAAGTACCAGCGACGGGGGACCCATCTGGCGGATGTTGGCCCACGGTTCCGAAAATAGGCTCGTGGTTTCGTTCAGAGGCGGTGCATAGCCCCAACGCTGCGCGGGGATCATGAGCACAAGCGTCGCCACCCAGAAGGCGGGAATCGACAACCCGAACACGGCGAAGATCCGAACAACGTAGTCCGGCATCGAGTTTCGCCTCATCGCCGAGATGACGCCAAAGGGAATGCCCAGCACCACTGTCCATGTGAGCGTCATCACCATCAGTTGAAAGGAGACCGGCAGGCGGGCCTTGAAATCGGTGGACACGCTCTCGCCCGAAATGGTGGACTCGCCGAGATCGAACGTGGCCATGCTCCCTACCCACCGGCCGTACTGCTGGTAGTAAGGCTCATCCAGGTGAAGCCGCTTGTGCTCGGCCGCAATTCGCTCCGGCGTGGCACTCATCCCTTGCTGGATGACCACAGGGTCGCCGCCAGCAACCCGGAGGAGCAGGAAGACACCAACCGACACGGCCCAGAGGATGAGGGCCGCCAGCGCTACTCGCCGCACGACGTACTGAGTCATTCGTTGCTCCACACAGCAAATGAGAGGAGCGAGTTGGCCACCCCTCTCGTTTCGGTTGCCCGCGCTCTACACCTTGTTGATCCAGACGTTCTTGGCGTGGTACCCGTCGATATTCGCTGCCCCGCTCACCGGGTAGTTCATGATGAACGGCCGGTGAACGGACTCGGCCCGGGCGCCGAAGAAGTTGAAGAAGGGCAGATCCTTCTTGTAGAGCAGCCGCTGCACGTCGAGATACGCCGCCGAGCGCGCTGTCGCATCGGTTGTAGACGACGCTTTGGCGAGCGCAGCATCCACCTCGGCATCCGAGAAGCCGGTGTCGAAGCGGTTGTTGCCAGTAATGCCGTTGGTCCGGTACCACCCCAGCGCCAGGTCAGGTGTGACGTACTGCTGGTTGAGCGAAAGGCTCGCCGTCAGAGTCGAGGCTGCATACTGCCCGTACCACGTGCCCGCATCAAGCGGCTCGGGCTTGACGGTGACGCCCGCCGCTTGCATCTGGCGCTGGAAGATAGTCACGTAGTCGCCGGTGACGCTCGAGGTGGGGTACTGGAACTCGAATTCGGTGACGCCCGCTTCGGCGAAGAGCTTCTTCGCGCCGGCGACGTCGAACGGCTGTAGCTTCGCCAGTTCGTCCTTGGGCAACGCTTCGGCCTTGTACGCGTAGGTGAGCGGGCCGATCGGCTCGCCCACGCCCTTGCCGATGATGTCGATGTACTCCTGGCGGTTCGTAGCCATGTTGACGGCGCGGCGGACGCGGCCATCTGACCACGGCTTGTTCTTCAGGTTCATCCAGAACGAGAGGTAGTTCAGGCTGGGGTTCGAGTTGCGGATGAGGCCTTTCTCGCTCTTCACGAGGTCGGCTGCCTCCTCTGCATTCGGTGGCGCATAACTATCGATCTGGCCGGACTGGAAAGCGGTGCGGTAGGTGACCTGGTCCGCGAACTGTTTGCCCACCATGGCCTCAAGGTAAGGCTTGCCCTTGTCCCAGTAGTTGGGATTGGGCTCGATACGCCAACTCTGGCCTTCAATCGCCTCCTTCATGACCCATGCACCGCCGCCCGCGATCTCCGTCTTCATCGCGTCCGCGCCCTTTGCGACCAACTCCTTGGGTAGAATCGGGCAGTAAACGTGGTGGGCGATAACGTCCTCGGTGAAAGCGTAAGGCTTCTTCGTCACGAGCCGGATCGTCGTCTTGTCGGGCGCCTCCCACTTTTCGAAGTAGTCGTTGAACGGCTGGAACGCGTTGGCACCGT
>JBATAS010000314.1:0-22027 GCA_049661965.1 Ferruginibacter sp.
GCCGACCTGTTAAATCAAACGGGTACAGTTTTCATTCAAAAAAGTCAGCTGGGCGGCGGAAGCCCCATGATACGGGGTTTTGCAACCAACCGTATATTGCTGGTTATTGATGGCGTGCGGATGAACAATGCTATTTATCGCAGCGGTAATCTGCAAAACATCATCAGCATTGATGCATTGAGTACCCAGGCAGCCGAAGTTATTTTTGGGCCAGGCTCTTTAATTTATGGCAGCGATGCCATTGGTGGTGTAATGGATTTTCATACATTGGAAGCACGCTTGTCCAACAATAAAAAAATACAGGTAGGCGGTAGTGCTTTGGCAAGATATTCATCTGCTAACAATGAAAATACGCTTCATGCAGATATAAATATTGGCGGAAAGAAATGGGCCTTACTCTCATCGGTAACCTACAGTAAATTTCGTGATCTTAAAATGGGAAAGCATGGCGGACAGGATAGCTATCTGCGTCCTGAATATGTTGAAAGAATAAACGGGATCGACAGTATCGTTCAAAATTCAGACCCAAGGGTACAACGCTTTAGTGGTTACGAACAAATAAATTTTTTACAAAAAGTACGTTTTAAACCAACTGAAAACCTTGACCTGCAATACAGTTTCACCTATGCAGGTACCGGTAATGCGCCGCGATATGACAGGCTGATACAATACCGCAGTGGTAAATTACGATTTGCTGAATGGAATTATGGCCCCATGCTTTGGCGCATGCATAACCTGCAGGTTTTACACAGCAAAAAAAATCTGTTGTATGATGGTACCCGTGTAACCATTGCCTATCAGAATTATGATGAAAGCCGTATTGACCGTACAAGAGCATCTAACACAAGAAATACACAGGCCGAAAAAGTTAATGCTGTAAGCATTAATGCAGATGCCAATAAAAAGCTTGGAAAAGGAGAATTATTTTATGGCGCTGAATACGTTTATAATAAGGTTGGTTCATCAGGCAGCAAAACCAATATTACAAACAATACTGTAACAGCCGCTGTAAGCCGTTACCCCGATGGCAGCACCTGGAGTACTACCGGTGTGTATGCAAGCTATAAAATAAATATACTACCCGTTTTAACATTAACCGGCGGGCTCAGGTATAGTTACAACACGCTGAATGCCAGTTTTGACACTAGTTTTATAAAATTCCCTTATCAAAAAGCTGCATTAAAAGACGGCGCATTTACCGGCAATTTTGGTTTGGTTTACCGCCCCGATGTAACCTGGCAGATAAATGGAAATATTTCAACCGGTTACCGCATGCCTAATGTTGATGATATTGGAAAACTTTTTGAAAGTGCTCCTGGAAATGTAACAGTGCCTAATCCTGATCTGAAACCTGAGTATGCCTGGAATTTTGAAGTGGGTATTATCAAAAATATAAATCAAAAATTCAAGCTCGAGTTAAATGGTTTTTATACCATACTTAATGATGCTATAGTTCGTCGTCCAACAACTTTTAACGGTCAGGACAGTATTATTTTTGATGGCGTAAACAGCCGTGTTGAAGCTTTGCAAAATGTTGCTAAAGCAACAATCTGGGGTTTTCAGGCCAGTGCTGAATATTATATCATCAAAAATTTATCGATACAAACCCATGCTAACTGGATAAGCGGAAAAGAAACTGATGACACAAAAAATGAACAGGTTGCCCTCAGGCATGCACCTCCTTTTTATGGCAGCACTTTATTAAAGTTTCGGCATAAAAAAATAGTTGTTGAAGGATCGGCCGTTTATAACAGTAAAATTAAAAATGAAGACCTGGCTCCATCAGAACAATCGAAAACCGATATTTATGCCGCTGATGATAATGGCAAACCTTATTCTCCGGGCTGGTACACTTTAAATGTAAAAGCTTCTTATCAGCTTACAAAAAACCTGCTTGTAACAACCGGTTGGGAAAACATGAGCAACCAAAGGTACAGGCCCTATTCTTCGGGCATTGTAGCAGCTGGTAGCAATTTTATTATTGGATTGAGGGCCAGTTTAAATTAACTCATACATTTTTTCGTAAATAACACCGTCTTAAAATTTAAGGCAGTGTTATTTTTTAACATTACTAAATATCCAAATATTTCTTGTATAACGCTGACCTTTACTGAGAAAAGCCATCAATGGCATTAAATCATTATATCATCGCCTGATTATAGCCAGATGCAGCATAAATGCAAAGTAATTTGTCTATATTTAGGGTAAACAAAGCACAAATATGACGGAGGAGCTCATGCTAACCGGATGTAGACGGAATAATGCTACCGCACAGGAAGCATTATACAACCGATTTAGCCCAAGAATGTTGGGTGTGTGCTACCGTTTTGCAAAAAACCGGGAAGATGCAGAAGATATGTTGCAGGAAGGGTTTATAAAAGTTTTTACTCAGATTCATCAATATAGGAATGAAGGTGCGTTGGAAGGGTGGATAAGAAGGATTGTTGTACATACCTGTATTAATATTCTGAAGAAAAATAAAAAGTTCTCTGATTGTGTTGATATCATTCATGCCAACAGTGTTCATGTAAGGGAAGAAATGATTCCTTCTATTATGCAGGCTAAACAGGTTGTAGAATGTATCAGATCACTGCCAATGGGTTATAAAACAGTTTTAAACCTGTATGCCATTGAAGGTTATTCGCATAAGGAAATAGCTTTTATGCTGGATATTGAAGAGAGTACAAGCCGTAGCCAGTATACCAGGGCAAAAGCAATGCTTGAAGAAATTTTAATAAAAAAGAAAATAATACAAAAGCCTGCAAAAAAAATAAATTTTTGGGGGGCAATTTCGCCAAGTTAGGTTTTTTATTAACCCTGATATTGGCATTACCAATTACTATTATGTTTTTGTAATATGGAGAATGAATTTTATACCGATGATTTTGAACTGCTGATAAAGGAAAAAGCAGATCAGTTCAGAATGTATCCTTCAAAGAGGGTATGGCACAGTATATACAATAATCTGCACCCGGGCCGCAGGTGGCCATCCTTTGCCATGGGGCTTTTATTGATTGCCTCTTTGATGCTGATTGGATATTTGAATACAGGAGATAACAGTCTTACTCAGCCTATCAACAACTCTTATATTAAACCAGTTAGTAAAACCAATGCACTTACCAGTAATAACAAAAATGACAAGGTTCATGCAAGTCCAAATTTAAAAATACAACAACCCGTGGCTGTTACTGCATATGCAGACGCTTTTGCTGATGTTATAACAAATGAAACTGATTTTTATATCTATACCATTGTAAGAAACAACAGGCCTGCAAATTTCTATAACACATCGCCGGTAGGCAATGAACAACTCATTGCAAGCAACAATTCTGTTTCAGAAAAAGACCTTATCCAGCGTGTGGATATGTATATCAAGACCAATCAGATTTTTACAGATATCTCTGCTTCTGCAAAAAAGAATAAGCCGGAACCTGCAAAAACAAAAATGAACAACAGTGTTTCTGATAAAACAATAGCACTAAATGAGGACCAGGCCAGGTTAGCAAAAAGCAAGATTAATGTTACTGATCCTGTAGCCTCTGGTAAAATTACTGAAGCAGATAAATCAAACAACGAGGAAACTAAATTACCGGTAAAAATTAATACTGCTGCTACTGATAAGGTGCTAACTCCGGCAGAAAAAGCCTGGATTGAAAACTATGCATTTGAAAATAAATCAACCAGGAAAAATAAATGGAAAAACAGGTTAGCCTACCAGTTTTATATAACCCCGGCTGTAAATTACCGTAAACTAACTACCGAAACCAAAGGATCAATATCTCCTTTTGCTTATGGCGATATTAATAATGCAATAAGCCAAAAGCCGGGTATTGGCATTGAATCTGGTTTGGGATTAACTTATTCAGTTACTAACAAATTGTATTTAAAAGTTGGTGCTCAGTTTAATTACACAAATTATAATATTGATGCTGATAAAACCACGCATCCCATACAAACAAGTATATTGCTGAATGACCCATCAACCGGTTACTCTTATTCTGCCTCTCGTTCATCTAATGCAGCAAATAAGTTTGATGGTTCTGCAGCTCAACCGGTTACATTGCATAACCGAACCTATCAAATTTCAATTCCGGTAGGGGTTGCCTATAAATTGTCGAGCCAGAATAATGTAGATTGGTTTGCCGGAGCAACTGTTCAGCCTACTTATATCTTTGGAGGAAATGCTCACCTCATTTCATCTGATTTAAGAAACTACATTTCCGATCCATCATCTATCCGAAACTGGAACCTGAATTTAGGTTTTGAAACTTATATGAATTTTAAAATGGGTGCTTATAATTTCCAGGTTGGTCCACAGGTTCGTTACCAGGTATTTTCAACTTACCGTAAAAATGTAGCACTGATTGAAAAACCGTATGCAATAGGCCTGAAATTCGGTCTCACAAAAGGATTCTAAACTTTAAGTTTTCTATATAATTTACGCAGCAATAATTAATATTATTGCTGCGTTTTTTTGTGGTTACAGTTATACAGCAATGTTTTGCAATACGCCTGTTTACATTTAAATTTGAAAAATGAAAATTCTCTTAAATTTTTTAGCAGTTGTTCTTGTTCTTTCGGCCTGTAATAACCCGGCCGCTGACGAAAAGAATAATGTTGCCAATACAGAAGCTGCTGAACAAAAATTCTTTCCGGTTACTTCGTTTCTAAAAGGCGAAATATTTGAGATTAAAAAAAGTGGTATCAATCCTTTAAAATATACTACTGTTAATAATCATACAGATTCGGTTTGGCTAAAAATTGAAGACATAGATAATACAGTAAAAGAATTTCTGACTCCGGAGATAGATTCAGCAAACCTCATAACATTATTTACTGAAAAAAGTTTTTTAGACCAATCAATAAATGCCATTACCTTAACCTATGATGCAAACGGCCCGTTACCTGACAGTATGAAACTGAAACACTGGGATATTTATATTGACCCCGAAACACAAAAGATAAAGCGGATCTATATGGTTAAAGAAATAAGCAGATCAACAACACTGCAATTAACCTGGGTGAGCAGACAATGGTGTAAAATAACAACTATTGTTACCGATAAGGCGGGTGTTTCCTCAGTAGATAAGGAAGAAAAACTCAATTGGGATTTTTAATACATAATGACACAAAAAGAATTTTCGGCACTTGCTTCTACCATTCCCACTCAGCCTGGCATTTATAAATACTATGACGAGGCAAACGAATTATTGTATGTTGGCAAGGCAAAGCATCTTCGCAAAAGAGTAAGCTCTTATTTCTCCAAAACATTTACTACTTATAAAACACATGAACTTGTTCAGCGTATTCATCATATTGAATTTACCATTGTAAATAATGAGCAGGATGCTTTTCTACTGGAAAATACTTTGATCAAAGAGTTTCAGCCACGCTTTAATATCAGTTTAAAAGACGGGAAAACATATCCATACATTGTAATCAAGAATGAACGTTTTTCCCGTGTTTTCTTTACAAGAAGGAAAATAAACGATGGTTCTCAATATTTAGGCCCCTATACTTCGGTTGATAAAGTTCGTGAGCTTCTTGACTTTATTAAACAAACCATTCTTTTACGTACCTGTAAATTAAATCTGTCGGAAAATAATATCAAAAAAGGAAAATTTAAGGTTTGCCTTGAATATCATTTGGGTAATTGCAAGGGCCCCTGCGAAGGTTTTCAAACCTTAGAAAATTACAATGAGGAACTGCAGCAGCTGATTAATCTGCTGAAGGGAAACCTAGGACCGGTTATGCAGCATTTTAAAAAAGAAATGCAGGAGCATGTGAAAAAATTAGAGTTTGAAAAAGCAGCACATTACAAAAGTAAAATTGAACATCTTAAAAACTACCAGGCCCGTTCAACAGTTGTAAATACAAGGATAGGTACTGTTGATGTGTTTTCAATATTGGAAGATGGTAACATTGCCTACGTTAATTATCTGGCTATTAATGCAGGGACTATTGTGCAGACAAAAACCATTATGCTTGAAAAACAGCTTGAAGAAACTGCTGCCGAAGTACTTGCTTTTGCAGCGGCACAACTCAGGGATAGTTTTGGCAGTAAGACAAAAGAGATAATAGTTCCCTTTAGCATTGATTATCCCGAACAGGATATTGTCATCAGCATTCCAAAAGGAGGAGACAGGAAAAAATTACTGGACCTTTCTGAGAAAAATGTAAATCATTTCAGGGATGATCTGAAAAAAAGAAAAATGCTGAACCTGGAAGAAAAAACCAGTGAAGAAAAAATTAAGGTTTTAGAACAGTTACAAAAAGACCTTCAGTTACCTGCTCTCCCTTTGCATATTGAGTGTTTTGACAATTCAAATCTACAAGGCAGTTATCCGGTATCTGCTGTAGTTTGTTTTAGAAACGGCGAACCCAGCAGAGCTGAATACCGCCGGTTTAAAGTAAAAACAGTTGTTGGCATCAATGATTTTGCATCTATGGCCGAAGTTGTTTACAGGCGATATAAAAGGCTGTTAGATGAAAAGCAGCAATTGCCCCAACTAATAATTATTGATGGAGGTAAAGGCCAGTTAAGTGCTGCCATGCAAAGTGTCAGCGCATTAAAACTGCCTGGTACAACTTCAGTTGTTGGTCTGGCAAAAAATGAAGAAGAAATATTCTTTCCGGGAGATACACAGTCTGTAAAATTACCCTGGGATAGTGAAAGCCTTAAACTGATCAGGCGGATAAGAGATGAGGTGCATAATCACGGAATTACCTATCACCGTAATTTAAGAAGCAAAGGCACTTTTACAAACGAACTGGAACAGGTAAAAGGTATTGGTAAAACAACAGCGAACCTGCTTTTAAAGGAATTTAAATCGGTAAAAAATATAAAACTGAAAACGGCAGATGAAATTGCATCGGTAATTGGAAAGACCAAAACAGCTTTACTGATAAAGTATTTTGGAGGCAGTTAAAAAAATAAGGGGCCAGAATAGAAATTCAGCCCCGTTTAAAATCCAATATCCTATGAAAAACCGAAACGAAGATAAACAATAGAAAGTTTACCACCTATACCCATAAGTGGGTATAGTGTAAAAAATATTGGCTTGTTAGCAACTGATGCTGATTATGTATTGAATTAAAAAGCCCCCCGAAATATTCGGGGGGCTTTTTAATTAGCTTAACATTATCTTAATAGGCCCACAAATCCTGCTCGTAGTTAAATATCTTTTCTTTAATATTTTCACCCTCCAGCAACTGAAGTATGCCTTTATCTTTTAGACCGGGGTATTGATCAATAAACCTGTCATATGGATTATCAATACTGCTTTTTATAATACGGCCATAAAACATACGGCTTTCAAATAGATCTTCCCAACTCATACGGGCACCATAGTTTTTACCATTGTACACATCGTATTTAGAGAAAATAGGACGCATATCGGGGTAGTACACCCAGAATAACTCAGTAGTTCCTACAAATTGATTTGTTTGCGCTGTATATTCATTAAATACCGGTGCAATACCCAGTATTCGCCAGAATAAACGTGAACTTTCCTTATCAAAAATAACTTCCTCCTTTATTCTGAATTTATAAAAAGAATCTAAAACTATATCCCGTGATTCGGCTTTATAATCAACTACATTTCCCAGAGAATCGTAGATTGGAACCAATACAGGATCTCCAGACATTTTTTTAACTACCTCTGCTTTAGTCATGGGTGTGGTAAACCTATCATCAACATTAGAAAAAACTGTTACCGCACTATCCTGAATAGCTTTAAACAATATTGATATGAAACGCTGATTACCATTATTCTCATCTGCAGCATAGCGGAAAGGAAGGTTAATTTTTTCCCTGGTATCTATCTCTCTCCATATTTTATGGCGATATAAAGCATCATCAGCCCTTAGGTTTTCGTAAGGCAATGGCGTTCTGTCTTTAAGCATCGTTGTTTCCACAGCTTCATCGGGCCTTAACGATTTTTTTACCGTTTTAATAGGTAAGCTATCATTAGGCGGTGGTGGAGGTGGCGGTGCAGCAACAATTGCTACCGTATCAACCTGTGGTATTGTAGGCTGAATATTAGCCTTTGTTTTAGAAGAGGCTGTCTTACGTGTGCTTGCACGCTTTGTAGAAGTACGCTTCTTCTTCGTTTGTGCTTCTGTAGTGTTTACAAAAATGCCTAAACATAAGGCCAATAAAAAATATTTAAAATACCGCTTTTTCATAGCTTTCTATTTTTTTACTCCTAGAATAATGAGAATCCTGGAGGGTTTTGAATTGTTCTTGGTTGGCCATCTGGCCCTACAACACGAATATTATCAAAAATTACTGAAGACCCTGGTACTAAAGCTTTCATATGCTCCGCAGCAGGAGCAAGACTTCCGCTACTTAATACAACCTTTCTAACATTTCTGTCGCCAGGAATATTAAAATATATAGTAGCTCCAGTTACGCTGAATCTTGCTTCAAAATCAAAATTCTCAAGATCCGCACGTACAAACTGTTGTCCTCTAAAAACTACAGCCTGCAAGGCACCTCCACCACTTGGTCCAACTTTAATAATTGGATCTGGGATACGCTTAACCCGGAAAGGAAAAGATGTAGATTTACCATCTGCTGTTACTGTAATATTACATTCTCCTATTGATGATACTTTTACCACACGCTTCGATCCTGCACCACTTATTGATGCACCAGCACCTGAAATTGATACACTAGTCTTATCCCAACCTGTAGTAGAACCAATAGTTACCGGATTATCGACTCCTATATAAAATACATTCATCTTATCAAGCATCACGGCTGCACCACCAGGGGTACCTACAGTGTACTCAATATCTTTTTCAAGTCTGTCTGGTGTTCCATCAGGTTTTGTATAAGTAATAACAACATGTACTTTTTTCTTACCGCCACCTGATACATTAAACTTCTTTTCAGCTACTCCGTTTTCATTTAGCGAAGTTGTTGCTCCATCAATAGTGATGGTTGGTTTTGCTGCATCATTAAACGCACCCACACCTGCAGTAACAACCATTTCTTCACCCGGCATCAGGTAAGTTGAGCTTCCAGCGGCTATGGGTTGAAACTTATCATAAATAACTTTTACCGCACCAATCTGGTTGTGGCAATAAGTTACTACCTGGTTTTCAGCATTTTTAACATTGTTTTGAAACTTACTTAAAATTGTTAAGGCTGCAACTGTTGGTGTCATGTGAAAATAGGTAGTCGAAAAATCTTTTACTTTCCCTTCCTGACCCACCGGCACTTCAGTTGTTACGGGGAAATTTGATTCAAATTCCTTAGCAATTGAAGGGTCAATTGCCAACATCGCCTTTTTATAGTCATTCAGTCTTTGTTCAAGTTCCTTACCTTTTCCACCGGTTTCAAAAAGCCTGGTAGAGGCATCAAGATTATCTTCTTTAAAATCTTCAACCTGTTTACCATCCTTTTCCTTCATGGTCAGGTCGGCGCCTTTTTTTAAATCCATTTTTAGTTGATCAATATAAGCGTTCATCTTATTTGAAAGATCCTGAGCCGTTATAGCCCTCGGTTGCCAAATCTTCGCTTTTTCAGCAGATTGAGGATCACTTAATTTATCTGCTAAAGACTTATATAATACATCATTCGACTTATTAATGCTTGTTGTTGAGTTAATCAAACTTTTATCCACCGTTTTAAAGGCTTCTAATATCTCAGCTGATACGTTTAGCGCCAAAATAGCTGTCAACACGAGATACATAATGTTGATCATCTTTTGCCGGGGCTCTCTAGGTAAAGCCATAATATTTTGATTTTACGATTGTTTAGTTTAAAATGGTTTCTTCGAAGATTGCGAGCTAATACAATGTATTAACGTCCAACCTGCATAGCGCTCAGCATATTACCGTAAACTGAGTTTAATTTACCCAGGTTATTAGCCAATGCACTGATTTGCTCTTTCGCTTTTCCGGCATCTTCTACAGTACCCATCATGGTTTGGCTAGCCTCAGCTAACTTACCATAAAAAGTATTTAACGATTTTAAATGATTGTTACTTTCCTTTAATTCCAGTTCGTAAATGGTATTTAATGAACCCAGGTTTTTAGTTAATACCTGAACCTGCTCATGAAATCCTTTTGCACTGTCTGCTGCATTACTGAAGCTACTCATGGTTGCCGCACTGCTGGCAAAAGCAGTTGACATATTTCCTAAAGCTGTTGTTGCTTCTTTGGTTTTATTACTGAAATCACCGGTGTTTTTAACTACGTCACCAATTTCATGCATACTACCTACTGTGGTCGAAAGCTTTTGAAATCCGTCACCTAATTTTTTAAGGTTGGTTGGCGTAATATCTGCGCTTTGCAGCATTTTATCCATAGACTCCAGAGAAGGATTTGCAATCAGGTCATCTGGCTGGTCATCCTCTTCGTGATGCTTTGGTTTAACCCACTCAATTCCGGCATACACAAGAAAGATAGCGGTTTCCGTCCACATTCCTATCGTCAACATCATATCAGCAAATGGCTGGTGAGTAAGTTTTGCCCATGCTGCAAAAATGATTACGGCAGCTCCGGCACTTACCAAAACGTCAATTAAAGTTAAAAAGGTTCTTTTGTTGTGAGCCATGATTTAAAAATTTAGAGTTTTAATTGGTGGTTTGTTTAAAGTTTAATTACAAAAAGTTATGCAGCACCTGAGTACTTTTCTCAGATACACTCAATAGAATTAGTTTTGAAAATAGTTTATTTTTTTCTGCCCTTTTTTTGAGCCGGTGGTAAATCAATTACACAACGGAATCCAATATAAGATTTAGCGGTATCCTGATACTCGTAAGCACGTGTGCCTGTTCTCAGGAAATATCCTACATCTTTCCAGCTTCCGCCGCGTAAAACTTTACGCTTATCACGTGGTTTGTCTGTTTCTTTGGCGTTGTACCTGATATCCGGGTTCATATCATGCTGGAAATTATAGGCTCCTTCATAATATAAAGATGAGGTCCACTCTGCAACATTACCTGCCATATTATATAAACCAAAATCATTTGGCCAGTAAGCATCGGCACGTACAGTATAAAAACCTCCATCTTCAGGATAATTACCACGGCCTGGTTTAAAGTTAGCCAGTAAACAGCCTTTCTTATTTCTCAGATAGTATCCTCCCCATGGATAATCGGCCTGTGAGCGTCCGCCTCTTGCAGCATATTCCCACTCAGCTTCTGTTGGCAATCTGAAATCAGCTTCTGTAGTTCTCTTCTTAGATTCCAGGAAAGCATTTAAATAATGTGTTCTCCATTCGCAGAATGCAGTAGCCTGTTTCCAGCTTACCCCTACTACAGGATAATTGCCGAATGCAGGATGACTGAAGTATTTTTTTGCCATGGGCTCATTATAGGAATAAGCAAAATCCCTTACCCAGCATAGCGAATCAGGATAAACCTGTATTGATTTTTTTACAATAAATTTTGAACGGGGAATAGTAGCATCTTTATTTTGCGCTGCTGCTTTGTAATCAAAAATTTCTGATTGATATACAATCTTAGTGGCATCAAGCTCTTTTTTACCAAACAGGCGGTTGTCGGGGGTTACAATCATGGCATCTACTTTTTCCATAGTTGCTTTATCGCTCCATTTGATGGTATTGGCTTTTGTCCAGTCAATATATTCGTTGCCATCAGGGCCTTGCTTTACAAAACCCATTAATTTAGCTCCGATAGAATCACGTACCCAATTAGTAAACTGGCGGTATTCATTGTTGGTGATTTCTGTTGCATCCATCCAAAAACCGCTAATAGAAACGGCTTTGTTACGGGCAGTTAATGCATAGCTCATATCCTCATCGCTTGAGCCCATATGGAATGTTCCTGGTGGAATATAAACCATACCCGGAGGTTTTGGTAAACTCCACTTAGAAGCAGGTGCAACTCCTATGAGCTGCCCTTTATCGGTTGCATAACCGGTTTTGGATTTACTGCCAGATTTTTTACAACTGGTAGATAATGTTGCGATAGCTGTGACAGCTACTAGATAGAACAGCCTGTACTTCATTGTTTTTAACTTTGAGGGTATTGGGCAAATGTAGTGATTATTTTGAATTATCATCGTTTTATGGTTGAATCTAAAATAATTTTTTAAACAAAATTTGACCCTGAAAACTGTAAACGACAGAAAAATACAAATATTGTGTTTACAGGTTTAGTTTACTTCTTTTTTAAGCTGGTATTTAAATAAGTTTTTAGCAGTTTAAGGGAGGGATATATTATTTTTTTTCAGTTTGAATATTGGAGGCGTAATTTGCATTGTTTTTACCGCTTAACAAAATAAAATTTTTGCTTTTGCTTACTTCTGGTAGTTGCATACACTGCTTTTCATGTGCCGCAAAACTCAATGATGCAGTTTAACTGCCGATAGCAGGTAAACCAACAGGATAACACCAATACACTGATTAGCTATTAATATACCTGCGTTTGCAAGGTTTTTCTACCTTAATTATTGCCAATAAAGTACCGGAAAATACTTTCTTCCTATTGGTTTTACTGCCTGAAAAAGCAGATTTTTAACCTTGTTAATAAAATCATAAAAACTCACTATAGGCAAGCCTTTTTCCCTTGCAGGCACTGCATAGTTAAAGTAGGTCAATATAAGAAGATGAAACTGTACAGGTTTTAATTTTATGCCTGTTTTTTTAATAAAGACGAAAGATAAATTTCCAAGGCACTTATCATACTTGGCGCCTGCGGCTGAGGAGCTTTTATATCAAGTACAAGACCTGCATCTTCTGCAGCTTTAAAAGTATTAGTACCAAAAGCGCCTATCCTGGTGCCGTTTTGCTTAAATTTTGGGAAATTCTCAATCAGGCTTTTTACACCACCGGGTGTAAAAAAGCAAATTACATCATACCCTCTTGCCATTACCTCAGTAATATCATTGCTGATTATCTTGTACAAAACCGGTGTTGCGTGTTCGCAATTATGTAAAATAAGCCAGTTGGTTATGTCACTATCAAATGATTCGGAGCAGGGGTAAAGAAATTTTTCATTATCCTTATGTTTATTAATTACATCAAATAAGCTTTTATTCGACCCATCGGCCCCATAAAAAACTTTACGCTTGCGGTATAAAATAAATTTTTGCAAATAAAGTGCTACAGCTTCAGTAATACAGAAATATTTTGTTTCCTGGGATATACTTACTTTCATCTCATCACATATACGAAAGAAATGGTCTATTGCATTACGGCTGGTGAAAATTACAGCACTATAACTGGCTATATCTATCTTTTGTTTTCTAAAATCTTTGGCAGTTATTCCTTCAACAATTATAAATGGATGGAAATCAAGGTTTAAGCTATATTTTCTGGCCAAATCGAAATATGGAGACTTATCACCTTCGGGCTTGGGTTGGGTAATAAGTATTTTCTTTACTGCTTTACCAGTGGCAACAGTTTGTGTAGAGCCGTTTTTAGTCATAATTATTACTACGGTGGTAGTACAAAATTAAAGGTTTTTACTCAAAAAAACCATAGCGCCCTTATATATCAGTAAAAGAGGCAATAACTCTACACCTGCTAAATACAATATAAAATGAAACCGGCTAATTTTTAATTGGCTTTGTAATAAGCCATATGATCGGAAAAAACGAAGTAACAGAAATATCCCAATACTCATCAGCGAAAGAATAACTGCCACTTTTACAATGTAAATTTCGGAAAAAGCAAGAATGACGATTAATGGAACCAGGAAAATGCCAATTATCTTATTAATAAGAAATATTATAAACAGGTATGTATCTGTTACTTCATTTAACCCGGTTACCCAACCGGTAAATTTTAAGGTGCAGTATTTAATAAAATATATAAGGCCAATCAGTACGATTGAAGAGATCAGCAAAATCCATTTATTGCTATCAGCAATTAAACCATAATTCAAAAGCAGCATATATATGTAAATGCCGCCACTTAAAACGAAAAAGAAATTAAACATTAAGGATGGCAGTTTTGCCTGCAACAACTGATCGGTTAACTGGCTTTGCCGCAATGAGGTATTAAAAAACACCCTGAAAAGGGTTGTAAAATAGCGGTTATTGAAATACTTAAATAATCCCAAAAGCAATACCAAGCCGGCAATAAAATAAAACAACGTGTCTTTGCTATTAGCCTTTTTAAATTGAACTGCAAATGAAACCGGTTCTGCACTCATGTTTAATATCCTGTTTTTTATTTTAACGGGAGCTTTTTTTATAATTACCGGGGCTGCTGTATCAGCAAGTGTAATAATTTTTATACTATCTGTTAGTGTCTTTGCTGAATCAGCTGGTTGGGCACATAATGAAGCAGTAAAAACCAGTGTGTAAATAAAGATTAAAGAAAACTGCTTCACTATTAAATTATTTAGCTGCAAAAATAAATGCTGTGGATGAGAATCTTAAAAGTAATTAACGTACCCAAAATGTATTTTAGATGCTTCACGAAGGTTTAATTTAACATCGTTTCGTTTACCGGCAGCATAGCTGATATTCAGCAAACCAAATTTTGTTTCAAAAGCAAGTCCAAGGCCAGCACCAATAAAATTATTATTAAGGTCAATTGACTGGTACTTGTTTTTTACCCAGCCCCCATCAACAAAGCCAAACAAAAATGAATTTAACGCAAGCCGGTAGCGATACTCTGCAGTTAACACAGCATATTGCGTAGCATAAATACTTTCTTCGCTGAAACCTCTCAGTATTTTATAACCTCCTATCTGAAAAAGTTCATTACGAAATGTACTGGGGCTTATAAAAAGCCCGCCATTAATAGCTGTTTTTATAGTTGCCTGTTTGCCCACCGGAAAATAATGTGCCGCTTCAAGCTTAACCCTGAACTGATAGCTGCGGGCTTTTACAGAATCATACAAACTGGCATAATCAAAAGCCTGATCTTTAATATTCAATATCTCATTATTCTTCTTAATATTTTTTATTCCTACTGATGCAGTTACTTTCAACTCATTTCCGCTACGTGGATTGAGGCGATAATCAGTTTTAGACCAGTCATAGTCCAAACCAACATTTACACCTGTTACATCAATATTAGGCGGCAACATTTTAGTGGCTTTTACCTGGTTAGTATCTACGCCTGTACCCAGTAAATAACTGTTTTGCCATTGCACAAATATTTTACCTGATTGATTAGCCGATAACAGGTACTGCAGCCCCAACTGTGCATTAACCTGTAAAAAAGAAGAATCTTTTTTAAACAAACCAAATGTAAAATCGAACCCGAAATTTGAATTAAAAATGTATGGTTGCTGATAACCAAGATTTAGCCTCGGGGACTTGGGTTGTAGCTGCTGCCATTTTAATAAGATATTTTCGCCATTACCCAATGCATTTTTCAAGTCGAGATTTACATCGGCTGTTAACTGAAGTTTACCTTCCTGCGATGCATTGGGTAAAAACCCTATTAAAAAATTAGCCTGGCTGCTTCGCCTTGGCTCCAGGTAAAGATTAAGTATAGAACCCGAGCCCAACATGGTAATATCGCTTGGCTTCAACTGCTGCAGATAAGATATCTCCAGCATCCGTTTATCAACCTGTTCCAGTTTTTCCCTGTTGTATAAACTGCCATTAGATATACCCAGGTAATGCCGTAGAAACTTATGCGAAATTTTTACTTTTCCAAAAACCCGGATACTATCAATATGATATAATATTCCTTTACGAGACCGCAGCAATGCTTCCATCTTATCTTCATCCAGCCTTATACTGTCTAAAAATATTTCGGCAAATGGGTAGCCATTCTTTTCATAATAATTCAATATCCGTTCCTGTAATTGTATCAGTTGAGGAATATTGAGCAACTTGCCGGCGTAATCCTTTTCTTTAAACCGGCTTTCATCCAAAGCCTGCTTTTCAATTCCATCGGGTACTAAGTTTACCCATTGATATTGTTTGCCTAAAAACAAATGAATAGTTGTATAATTTTCATTTTCAAAAAGACTATCTACAGATGCGGTTGGATAACCTTTTGAACTTAACAGTGTAGTGAGCCCCTGAATATAACTGTTGCATAATGATTTGCCGGCAAACCCGGTTTGTAATTTTAAGGTCTGCGGGTTAAAGGAGCTATCTTTGTCAATGAATTGTATCTGTAATTGGTAGAGCGAGTCTTTTGTATTTTGTGCACTGCAATCAAACACAGGCAATAAAATACCGGTACAGCATAATACAGCAAACAGAACTTTACAGGATATAAATTTAACAGGGGTCATTAATAATCAAATCTAAAATATTATCCCGATACTTAACGGGGCTTAAACCATAAATCTTTGCCGGGCATTTATATTCATATTCCTTTTTGCAAACAGGCTTGCCATTATTGCAATTTTCATTTTTCTACAACGCTTAGTCTAAAAGATAAAATGATTGAAGCGATAACTAAAGAAATACATCTCACTAAAACACTTTCTTCTTCTGCCGCTGATAAAATCAATACTCTTTATTTTGGAGGAGGCACACCAAGTATTATAGATACTGATGACCTGAAAAAGCTTTTTGATATATTACAACAGCGTTTTGTTTTTGCCGATGATATTGAAATAACACTGGAAGCAAATCCAGATGATATCACAGATGAAAAACTGGTACAATGGAAATCATTGGGTGTAAACCGTCTCAGTGTAGGCATTCAAAGTTTTCTGGAAGAAGAACTGGTTTGGATGAACAGGGCTCACTCTGCTTCTGAATCTTTACTATGCATTGATAAGATACAGGCAGCAGGTTTCACAAATTTTTCTGTTGATCTCATCTATGGCTCGCCAATACTGAGTGATGATGACTGGAAAAAGAATGTTGACCTGGTTATTGAAAAAAACATTCCACATATTTCCTGCTATGCTTTAACTGTAGAGCCCAAAACTGCTTTGGACAAAATGATTGCCCTGCATAAAAGAGAACCCGTTGATGCCGAAAAGCAATCACGTCAGTTTTTATTGCTGATGGACTGGATGGAAACTGCAGGATACGAACATTACGAAATAAGCAATTTTGCAAAACCCGGTTTACAAAGCCGGCATAACAGCAGTTACTGGAGTGGCGAAAGTTATTATGCATTTGGCCCTGCAGCGCATGCCTTTGATGGTAAAAGCCGCAGATGGAATATTGCTAACAACAGTTTATACATTCAGGCTTTACAAAAAGATATTATCCCTTTTGAAGAAGAATTACTTACCAAAATACAGCAGCTTAATGAATACATCATGACTTCGTTAAGAACGATGGAAGGTTTACATCTGGATTATGTTAGTAAAAATTTTGGAGAAGAAGAAAGCCGCAAGATAAAAACAGCAAGCAGCAAATATGAAAGCACAGGTAAATTAAAAATAAACAACAATAAGATTATCTTAACCAGAGAAGGAAAATTATTTGCTGACGGAATTGCAGCGGATTTATTTTTTTGAGTGAGCATATCGCTTCCTGAAATACTTAACAACTTCTGCAACTGTTAAGCAAAGCACCATAAAAATTATGGCCGAAGAACTGATATTTGAAAATGAGAATGGCATGTTTTTGTTTCTGTATTAAAGATAAACCATTTACTACACCAATGTCTCCTCAATTCTGTTAAAACCTTCGGCTGCAGGCAGGTTTTCCCAAAGTATTTTATAAACGGTATCGGCAATGGGCATATCGGCCATTATTTTCCGGTTGATGATGTGCATACACTTACTGGCATTATACCCTTCGGCAACCATACTCATTTCCAGCTGGGCAGCTTTTACCGAATATCCTTTACCAATCATATTACCAAACGCCCTGTTACGGCTGTGCAGAGAGTAACAGGTAACCAAGAGATCGCCCAGGTAAACAGAAGCAGCATAGTTATTTGTCCGGTGTTCTTCTGCAGACTTTCGCATATCGGTATGGCCAACTTCAATATTTTTTATTCCTGCTTTTTTCAGGAAGCCCGCCATTTCATCAGCAGCATTGGCAATAAAAACACTCAAAAAATTATCACCATAATCAAGTCCGTGTGCAATGCCAGAACCGACGGCATAAATATTTTTTAAAACTGCGGCATATTGTACACCAAAAATATCATCGTTCTCAACTGTATTTAAATATTCGGTTTTAAAACATCTGGCAATTTCATGTGTTGCTTTTTTATCAATACCACTAAAGGTTAAATAAGATAATTTTTCAGCAGCCACTTCTTCGGCATGGCATGGGCCAAGTACTGTAAAATAATCGTCCAGTTCTACACCAAATTCATTTTTTAGATATTCGTTCAGTAAAATATTCTGTTCAGGTAAAATTCCCTTTATGGCCGATATAACTTTCTTGCCTATGAAAATATTTCTGTCTAAATGCTTTAATGCTTCATCGGTATAGGCAGACGGGATTACAATCACCACACAATCGCTGTTAGCAATCACTTCAGCAGGATCGGTTGTTAATTTTAGCTTTGTAATATCGAAATGCGCAGTAGATAAATATTGTGGATTATGATGACGGGCAAGTATATATTTGATATGTTCTTCACTCCTGTTCCACCAATAAATAGAGTTTCCGTTATCGGTTAAAATTTTTGCTATTGCCGTTCCCCAGCTTCCACTTCCTAAAATTCCAAAAGTCATAGTTATTGCTTAATGATATCAAACCGGTTGTTCATATAATTTGTAACAGTCCGCATTGGCTGATTAAAAATTTTCCGGCTTCAATAAAGATAGAAAGGCAAATTGAAAAACAAAATTCAATGAAACACAGATTACACTTTAACCGCCACACTATGCACTGCGGCAGCCATTTCTTTTATAAGGCCGGCATCTTTTTCAATGGCATTGCCAACAACAATTACATCGGCGCCCGCTTTACAGTTAAGGTAGGCTTTTTCAGGTTCAATAATGCCACCACCAATAATCAAAGGAACTTCAATTACATTCGAAACCTGCCTGATCATGTCTTCACTGATAGCCCGCTTGGCACCGCTTCCTGCATCCATATAAATCAGTTTCATGCCCAGCATTTCGCCGGCCATGGCGGTACACATAGCAATTTCATTTTTATCAGCAGGCAATGGCGTGGCATTAGAAATATAGGAAACCGTTGTAGGAGCTCCGCCATCAACCACCATATAACCGGTTGATAAAATCTCCAGTCCGCTTTGTTTTACAACAGGGGCCGAGATCACATGCTGACCAATCAGCATATCAGCATTACGGCCGCTTATCAATGATAAATACAATAAAGCATCTGCATATTTACTAACCTGATTTGGGCTTCCCGGAAAAAGTATAACCGGAATATTACAACTGCGCTTTATCAGTTGCACACATTCATCTAAATAATTTGAAATAACAAGGCTGCCGCCTACCAGAAAATAATCTACTTTGGCCTGTATGGCCAGTTCAATTAATTGTTCAAGATTACTGTCGTTCACCTTATCGGGATCAATCAATACGGCAAACGATTTTTTATGTTGTTGCTTACGCTCCGTTAATGAATGGTAAATACCTTTTATCATTTCCTCTCGGTTGGTTTCGTACAAAAATCTGTAAAAATTAGCTCTTACAGAAATATAAGACTTAATTAAAACGTATAAGGCTGCAAATTCGTACTTTTTAACCGTAATTTTGACCTGATGTTGAATATTACCAACGAGATTAAATTTAAGACTGCCAGAAGTGGTGGAAAAGGAGGCCAGAACGTTAATAAAGTAGAAACCATGGTAGAAGGTTACTGGCATATAAACGCATCGCTATTAATTAATGATGATGAAAAACAACTCTTACACGAAAAACTTGTAAATAAAATAAATGCGGATGGATTTTTGCTGGTTAAAAGCCAAACTGAACGAACCCAACTGGCCAATAAGCAGCAGGTAATTAAGAAAATGAGTCTTTTGGTTACAAAAGCACTTATAAAACCTAAAAAACGCAAGGCAACCAAACCCTCTAAGGCCGCTAAAGAAAAAAGGTTGGAGAGTAAGAAACTAGTTGCTGAAATAAAAACTAACAGAAAAAAAATTATTTTATAATGAAAAAACTGAGTGTTTATAGTCTGAGTTTGACAATACTGCTGTTTACTGCCTGCCAGAAAAATATAGCTACCGAGGAAAAAACTGGTACGGTAAAAGTGACTTTTAAAAATATTGTGAAAGGGAATCCGATGGTTTTAAACACCGGCAGTTATACCAATTCACATGGCGAACAGTATACAGTTTCAAAATTTAAATATTACATCAGCAGTCCGAGTGTTACCGGCACATCAATAGTTCCAAACGGACCATATTTTTTAATTGATGAAAGCAATCCGGCTTCACTTAGTTTTAGTTTTGATGCTGCAGTGGGTAAATACAGTTCCATGTCATTTACCTTGGGTGTGGATAGTGCACGTAATGTAAGTGGCGCTCAAACCGGTGCACTTGACCCATTGAATGACATGTTCTGGACCTGGAACAGTGGTTATATTATGGCTAAGATGGAAGGCAATTCGCCACAATCGCCGGTAGTAAATAATAAAGTGGAGTATCATATCGGCGGCTTCATGGGACCAAACAATGTCGTACTTAACATGGGGTTTCTTTTTACTGTACCACCCTTTGAAAAACTTGATATAAGAGCAGATAAAACAAGTGAGATTTTTATAGAGGCGGATCTTGATAAATGGTGGCAGGGTAATTTTACCCTTAAAATTGCCGACAACCCGGCAGTAACACACCCCGGTGCCTTAGCAAAAAGCATTTCTGAAAATTACAGCAGCATGTTCAGTATTGTTGATATTAAAAATTACTAGTTTGAAAATCAGGGTTATTTTATTTTTTTGTTTTACTGTATTACTATCGGCAATATTGATAAGTGCCTGTAAAAAAAATGATATGCCGGTTGACAATGGCCCCTACAATCCAACCTTTATCAATTTTACGGTACCTGCAGGATGGCCTGCACCACCAGCAGATATTTTTGCCAACAACCCTTTAACTGAAGAAGGTTTTCAATTAGGTAAAAAATTATTTTATGATGGCAAATTGAGCAAGGATGGTAATTTTCCATGCGCCAGTTGCCACCAGCAGTTTGCAGCATTCGCCACTTACGATCACGACTTCAGCCACGGCTTTGATAATTCTTTTACCACCCGCAATGCACCCGGCTTGTTTAACCTGGCCTGGATGACGAAGCTGCATTGGGATGGCGGCATCAACCATATTGAAGTGCAGCCTTTGGCGCCCATTACTGCACAAAATGAAATGGCCGAAACCATTGAGAATGTACTGAACAAACTGAAAGCCGATGCCGATTACCCCCGTATGTTTAAAGCAGCTTTTGGCAATAACGATATTAACAGTCAGCAGATGCTGAAAGCGCTATCGCAATTTATGGGTACAATCGTTTCTTCCAATTCAAAATATGATAAGGTAAAAAGAGGTGAAGCAAGTTTTACTGTACCCGAAGAAAATGGTTATAATTTTTTTAAGGCCAATTGCGAAACATGCCATAAGGAACCGCTGTTTACGGACAACAGTTTCAGAAACAACGGCCTTGCAGTAAATGCGTATTTAAATGATTTTGGAAGAATGCGTATTA
Organism: Ferruginibacter sp.; assembly: GCA_049661965.1. Taxonomy (GTDB): domain Bacteria; phylum Bacteroidota; class Bacteroidia; order Chitinophagales; family Chitinophagaceae; genus Ferruginibacter. The sequence continues at coordinate 21,498 of JBATAS010000314.1, forward strand.
CCAATGATAAAAATGATTCTTTAAAATTCAAAGTCCCAAGCCTGCGTAATGTGATGCTTACGTTTCCTTACATGCACGATGGCAGGATATATACCATAGGCCAGGCCATTGACCATTACCGCACTGGTATCATTACCACACAACCTACACTTGATCCCTTACTGGTAAACAGGATTAATATTACCAATGCTGAAAAAAATGACCTCATCTATTTCTTAAATACACTTACCGATACTACCATGACCAAGGCCACAAGGTTTGCACAATAACTTTAAAGAGGTCTAAAGAGGCGACAGCTTTATAATAAAAAGAATTACTCCATCCTGTATTTAAAAATTATAAAGTTAAATTTGAACCTAAATTAAAACTATAATTGAGCGGTATTAAAAAATTAGCAGGGCAAACTTTATGGTATGGTGTGCCAACCATCGCAAGCCGCTTCCTGGGTTATTTGATGAATATGGCGTTGCCGTTTTTTATTGTGATGCCCGAAAAAACCGCCGACCTGGTTCAGGTATATACTATTATCC
>JBATAS010000315.1:0-27596 GCA_049661965.1 Ferruginibacter sp.
GTTATCAGGGTAATGTTGCTGATTAAATAATTCTTTTTCGGTAAAAAAATAAGCATCGGTATAAGCAGGCGTGAACACTTTCATTTCGGCATCGGCATAACCACTACCAAATGCAGGATCTACATAAAACCAGGTGTCGGGGCTTTCTCCCAGCTGCACCACAGCCCAGCTATGGTTTATTTCAGTGCCTTTTTCTTTAATCTGATCAGTATTGGTTTTTACAAAACCATCTACGGTTAAGCAACGTATATCGGCACTGCTGCACATGTCCTGAAACAGGCTGGCAAAGCCAATACCTATTGCTTTGCGGTACAATAAAACATCGGCGGGTGTGTTTTTTGAAGTATTATAACTTCTTGCAGCTTTAATATCGAAACTGATATTATTAGCGATCCAATAATAAATGGCCCGGGCCTTATCTATCTTATCAGTAAATTTATTGCTGACCACATTGTTAATGGTACCCATACTCATACTGTCTAACGGTCCCAGGCTTTTTACATAAGTATCCACTATTGTAAAATCACGGCCATTGGTTTGGGCCGATACATTAATGACTGAGAGTATACATAAAACGGGTATAATTTTTTTAAGCAGATTTTTCATAGCTTAAAAATACGCATCTAAAAGTTAAAAAACTGCAAAGCGTATTAATTAAAACCAGAGAGGGTTGCAGTAAATATGCCTCTTTCCCGTTTTTTAAAGATGGCTTTCCAGTTACCAACGTATCGGATAAGTGCCGGCACCAGGTAATCTCCATACTTTGTCATCTCTACTTCCATCTTCACTTTAAAATCGTAAACGCCGGCACCGTAGCTCAAAGAATAATGCCTGGCTACCACTTCAAATGTCTGATCATTAAACCAGGTTATCATCTCATCAATAACAACATCATTTTTGCGGTCAGGTTTTACCTTTTGTGTAAAGATGTAGCAGTTGGTATTTTTATACATGGCTATGTCAATCTCCATATCATACCTATCGGCCATTTCATCATCGTAAATAGCGGTTTTGTTACTGATGAATGGCAGGCCGCTGATTCTTTTCCCCGGGTTAAAGAACAACATTTTTAATTGCTCTTTATTCTTCTCCATACCAGTTTTGCCTTTTGTACTGAGCTCTCTTCCGGCTACAATATTATCCTCACCACAAACTGTGTCTTTGGTAAAAAACAGCGATGCATACATTTGCGCTGTATAATAATTAAACTGATGGTTCTCATCATATATGTCACCGGTAATTTCTTCCTCAAGCGTTTCCATTTTGCGGCAATTGTTTATTCTTAATTGTTTTGTCATGCTGCGCAGGCTGGCCTTTATCTTACCATCACTGTCGTTCATACGTATATCGTTAAAGGCGGTAAAACCAAGTATACGCAGGTTACGGAACGCTTTATAAAAGGACGTATCGTTTTTTATATGCTCAATAAATGCTGGGATATTGAGTTTATTATTAACTACAACTTCGCTTAGGGTTATGGTCTTTTTACCAACTTCAACGGTACTGTCGCCGGCAGACTGTGCCAGGCAATAATTATATAGGACCAAACAAAAAAAAGCTGTTACGATATTTTTTATCATAACAGCAAAGTTAGTGTACTGAATACTTTAAACTGCTTACAGTTATTTAGGAAAAATCATCCGGTAATCAACTTTTATTTTTCCTTTGGATATATCGTCCAGCTTACGTTTCATTAATTTACGCTTGAGTGGCTTCAGGTAATCAATGAATAATTTGCCTTCAATATGATCGTATTCATGTAAAATTATCCGTGCGGTAATACCATTAAAAGTTTTGGTATGTGTTGTAAAATTTTCATCTTCATACTCAATCGTAACTTCTTCATTCCGGTTAACATCTTCCCTGATTTTTGGAATGCTTAAGCAGCCTTCGTTATAAGTCCATTCCTTTCCGTTTAAGCCAACTACATGCGCATTGATAAAAACACCCTTGTAGCCCGGTGCATCGGGGTAATCATCTTTTTCGTCTTCTTCCTGATTTTCAAATATCTGTTCGCTGTCGATAATAAACAAACGTATGGGTATATTAATTTGAGGCGCAGCAAGTCCTACACCATTGCTGTTATACAGTGTTTCCCACATGTCTGCAATAAGCTTATCCAGATCAGGATAGTCGGGCGTTATTTCATCACAAATCTTTCTTAAAACCGGCGAACCGTATGCTACTATTGGAAGAATCATGCTGCAAATTTACATTAATTCGATTGAAGATATTCCTGGAGGATGATTGTAGCAGCAATTAAATCCACATTTTTTTTATCCCTGCGGTCTTTCTTTTTCATGCCCATTTCAATCATGGCATCTTTGGCCATTTTGGAAGAATAGCGTTCATCAACGGTTTTTAACGGCATTGCCGGAAATTCTTTTTGTATTTTTTTGATGGCAGCCTCCACCAGCGGCGTGCCATGTGTATCAGATTCATCCCAGTTTTTTGGCAGACCGATGATGATGAGTTCAACTTCTTCCTTTGATAAATAATTTTTCAGCCAGGCGATGAGTTCCCTGGAATCAATAGTTTCCAGACCGGTTGCAATGATCTGTAATGGATCAGTTACTGCAAGACCTGTCCTTTTGCCGCCGTAGTCTATGGAGAGAATTCGAGCCAAAATAGTTAATAGTTAATAGTTAAAGGTTAATTGTTATTAGTTAATGGCGAAGACTGTTTGGTATTGCTAAATATTAACAGATAACCATTAACTTAAAAACAGATCCAGTATTACAAAGATGGCGAAAACAACTGAGGCAATGCCATTGGTTGTAAAGAAAGCCATATTTACTTTGCTGAGGTCGGTTGGTTTTACCAGCAGATGCTGATAAATCAACAGCCCGCAGAATATTGCAACGCCTATCCAGTACCACAATCCAAAATGGCCGTAAAGACCAGCGCCAATAACGCAGGCTGCCGAAAGCACATGTAGTAAATTGGAAACCATCAGTGCTTTTGATTTACCCAAAGCTGCAGGGATGGAATGCAACTGATTCGTTTTATCAAACTCTTCATCCTGCAGGGCATAAATAATATCGAAACCACTTACCCAAAATAAAACGGAGAATGAAAACAGGATGGGTAGTAAAGCAAACTGACCGGTTACCGCAAGGTATGCACCAATTGGAGCAAGGCTTAACCCAATTCCTAAAACTAAGTGACACAAAGCAGTAAAGCGTTTGGTATAACTGTAAAACAGTACCACAAACAATGCTACTGGTGATAAGTAAAAACAGATTTTATTAATAAAGAAACAGCATATAATAAATATCAGGCAATTAATAATTACAAACCATAATGCACTATTTGATTTGATGATACCTGCCGGGATCTCTCTTATTGCAGTACGGGGATTCTTTGCATCAAAATTTTTATCGAGCCAACGATTGAATGCCATGGCGGCAGAGCGGGCAAAGATCATACAAAGGATTACAAGAATTAAAATGCGCCATAGTGAGTTTGGAGTTTCAAATTTGACAAAGTCTCTATGATAATTTGTGATCGCAATGATGATTTTTTCTTTTGTCGCCAAAAAGAAACCAATCATTGCAAAAGGCATTGCAAAAATGGTATGAGAAAACTTTACAAGAGAAAGATATTTTTTTATCGAAGACATGAAACATTCATAATTTATAATTCATAATTTTCTTCGCACAATTTCCCACAACACAACACCGGCAGCAGTTGCAATGTTCAGCGAGTGTTTCATGCCCAGTTGCGGTATTTCAATACAGCCATCGCATTGCAAAATGGTTTCCTGTTCAACACCGGTTACTTCATTACCAAAAATTACAGCAATTTTATCATCGCTGCCAAATTGCAGGTTTTGTAGTTTGAGGCTGTCGGCAGCCTGCTCAATAGCATACACTGTGTAGCCGTTTTCTTTTAATGTTTTAATAGCTTCGGATGCATTGGCGAAATGTTTCCAGTCAACGCTTTCCTCGGCTCCAAGAGCAGTCTTTTTAATTTCTTTATGAGGAGGAACACAGGTGTAACCGGTGATATAAATGGATTCCAGTAAAAATGCATCGGCTGTACGGAACACACTGCCTACATTGTAAGCACTGCGGATATTTTCCAGCACAGCAATAACGGGAGTCTTATCTGATCGTTTAAATTCTTCAACCGACTTACGGTTCAACTCATCCATGGAAAGTTTACGCATAACTTATGAACTCATTTCTCCCTGCAATACAGGAGCCTTTACGGCATCTTTTTTCTCGGAATACTCTTTTGCAGCTTTTATAAAACTTACAAAAACAGGCTGCGGATTTTCTACTGTGCTTTTTAATTCGGGGTGATATTGTACACCTATAAAGAAAGGATGATCTTTCAGTTCTACAATCTCCACTAAACCTGTTTCAGGATTTTTTCCACTGGGGATTAATCCTGCCTTTTCAAAATCACCGATGTATTTATTATTAAACTCCCAGCGGTGGCGGTGGCGCTCACTTATTTTTGTTGTGCCATAAATTTTATGAGCCAGACTATCCTTTTTTATTTCGCAGGGGTATGCACCCAAACGCATGGTGCCGACTTTGTTCTCAATATTCTTTTGGTCTTCCATCAAATCTATAACCGGGTGCGTTGTTTTCTCATCCATTTCGGTTGAATGTGCATCGGTCCAACCTAAAATATTTCTGGCATATTCAATAACCGCCATCTGCATACCCAAACAAATACCAAAGAACGGCAGTTTGTTTTCACGGGCATATTTTACAGCGGTAATCTTTCCCTCTACACCACGGTTACCAAAACCAGGTGCAACCAGTAAACCATCCAGGTCTTTCAACTTCTCCTTTACATTCTCATCAGTAATAAATTCACTGTGTACATTTACAATCTGCACTTTGCATTCATTGATGGCGCCGGCATGTATAAAAGATTCAAGGATTGATTTGTAAGCATCCTGCAACTCAATATATTTTCCAATAAGGCCAATGGTAACTTTGCTGTGCGGATATTTCAATTTATCCAGAAATGCACGCCACTTACTTAACTCAGGCGCAGCATAACCGTTGATCTCTAATTTTTTCAGTACAATAACATCTAATCCTTCCTGCAGCATTTTAAGCGGCACTTCGTAAATAGTGCTGGCATCCATGGCTTCAATAACTGCATTAGGTTTTACATTACAAAACAAAGCAATCTTCTTTTTAAGGTCTTCGGTAAGCGGATGCTCTGTACGGCAAACGATCACATTCGGATGAACGCCTTCCTGGCTAAGCATGCGCACACTATGTTGTGTTGGTTTTGTCTTTAATTCTTTGGCAGCTTTTAAATAGGGGATAAGGGTAAGGTGCACTACCATACAATCTTCCTCGGGCAGTTCCCATTGTATCTGGCGAACGGCTTCCACAAAAGGCAGACTTTCAATATCACCCACAGTTCCGCCAATCTCGGTAATAACAATATCATATTTTCCGCCTTTGCCCAGCAAAAGCATCCTGTTCTTAATTTCATCGGTAATATGTGGGATAACCTGTACGGTTTTGCCCAAATAATCACCTGCACGTTCTTTATTAATTACGGTTTGGTAAATGCGGCCGGTGGTAACATTATTGGCCTGAGAGGTAGGGGTGTTTAAAAATCGTTCGTAATGGCCAAGATCTAGGTCGGTTTCGGCACCATCATCGGTTACAAAACATTCGCCATGCTCGTAAGGGTTTAAAGTGCCGGGGTCAACATTAATGTAGGGGTCAAATTTTTGTATGGTTACTTTTAAACCTCTTGCCTGCAGCAGTTTTGCAAGCGATGCGGCAATAATACCTTTACCTAATGAGGATGTAACACCGCCGGTTACAAAAATGTACTTAGCCATAAAAAAAAGTTTGCCAACCACTCCCTTATTTTTTGGGACTTAGGTTGCCGTTAATAAATATGACCAGAAGAATTTGGGATTAAATCTTAGAGGTCATGCAAAGATAGGATGAATAGTTGGGAGGAGGAAATTTGGGGGTAGGTTTGTGGAAAAAACTTTAGTTAATTAAGAAAAGAATTAATAGTTTGCTTAATGAAATACCCCGATATGAAAATAATATCTTTCCTGGTTCTTTGTCTGCTGCCGGGTTTTACTCTTACTGCACAAATTGAGTCAAAATTGATTGACTATGAGAATATACTGGAAATTAGTCTGGAAAAAGAGCTTTCTGCTCATTCGTTTTCCGATAAGTTTTATTCAGTAAGTGTAGTGGATGCCCGAGATGATACTTCAGCCGTTGGTTATTATTATCTTTCCAAAAGAGAAGCACAAAAACATACTATTAAACCGGGGCCTGGGGCAAAAGGCGGGAATACGGATAAATGGTCAAAAGTATATAAGTGTACTCCTGCTTTACAAGATGCTTTATCAGCATGGATAAATCAATACCTGCAATGTGGAAAGAATAATACTGTGAAAAACAAACTACTGATTGTAGTTAAAAAATTCTGGCTTTCTGATGAAGCTGAAAAAATAGGACAAGCTATGAACGGATGGGATCCCGGTCTGTTATGTAAGCTTGAGTTTTACCTGGAAAGAGACAGTGTATATTATCCATTATACAGAACTGATTCAGTATTTACTTACAAAGAAAGATTAAATGATTTTGCAGGAATGAAGTTCGTTGATAATTCAGGGGTATTTATTACTTCGGCATTAAAAAATTCATTGAGTAACCTTCTTAGTATTAATCCAGAGGAAATCATTGCAAAAAGAAGAAAATTGTCTTTTAGTGATATCTATAATGAATATTCAAAAAAGCAGGAAGTTCCGGTTTTGAGTGCAGCAGTATTTAATAAAGGTGTGTATAAAGATTTTGAAGAATTTAAAACCAATTCACCCTCACTGGTTGAATTTGAATTTAGGGAAAGTAAATTCGGCGACATTATGTATATAAAAGAGAATGGTTCAGAATATCCTGCCAGGAATGTTTGGGGATATAGCGACGGCTCGAATATGTTTATCAATTCCGGAGATAAATATTCGAAACTGGAAAGAAAAGAAAATACCTTTTATTTTTTTGGAATTAAAGGTATTGTACAAAAAACCAAACATGATTTTATGAGATCTTCGGGACTTAATTATGCAACCAATACTGGACCAAAAAAAACTGCTTATAAACTGGACTTGAAATATTATCAGTTGGATATGGAAAGCGGCGAAGCATATTAACCCTTCACAATCTTATTATAACTGGTAGCAATTCCCTTTATCAGTGATGAGCTGAAACCACGATGCTCCATTTCATTTAAACCTGCTATGGTACAGCCTTTGGGTGTAGTAACTTTGTCAATTTCCTGTTCGGGATGAGTACCTTGATCCAGCAATAATTGTGCGGCGCCTTTTACTGTTTGTGCGGCAATTAAATTGGCTGTTACGGCATCAAAACCAATTTCAATACCTCCTTGTATGTTTGCTCTTATGTATCGCATGGCATAAGCTGTACCACAGGCGCCTAAAACTGTCGCGGCATCCATCAGGCTCTCATTTATAACAACCACTTTACCTAAAGTAGAAAATAAATTTTTTACATAGCCCGTCTGTTTTTCGGTTGCGTTGGTAAAACTAATGCAGGTCATGCTTTGCTGAATGGCAATAGCGGTGTTGGGCATAGCCCTGTAAACAGGTAGTTTCTTTTTGATGATATCTTCAATATCTTTTATAAATATGCCGCTTACAACAGACACAATTATATGATTCGGGGTCAGTTCTTTTTTAAAACTGTTTAGTACTTCAGATACCTGGTATGGTTTTACCGCAAGAATAATCAGATGGCTTTGTTTTACAGCCGCAGCATTATCAGAACCTGTTTTAACTCCTTTTGTCTGCAGCGTTTTTAACGTAGTTGTATTTCTTTTAGTGATATGAATATCGGTGGCTTTGCAGAATTTACTTTTTATTAAACCTTCGGTAATGGCCGAACCTAAGTTTCCCCCACCAATAATGGCAATTTTATTATTCATGTATAAATTTTAGAAAAAAGAATTTTTTGCAAGATAATTGCGGACATAATCATCAACACCTTCTTCCAGCGAAAAAAATGCGGCAGTATAACCAGCGGCTTTCAGTTTATCCATACTGGCTTCGGTAAAGTATTGGTATTTATCACGGATGTCTTCGGGCATGTCTATAAATTCAATATCAGGCTGCAGATCAAGCCCGGCAAAAGTTGATTTTACCAGTGCATTAAAACTGCGGGCAGTGCCGGTGCCTAAATTGTAGATTGCTGATACAGGTTTATTATCCATCAACCAGGCGCAAACCGCAATTACATCTTTTACATAAACAAAATCACGTAGCTGTTCACCATCTTTATATCCATCTTTATGCGACCGGAAAAGTTTTACTTTCCCTTTTTCCTTTATCTGGTTAAAGGAATGAAAAATGACACTGGCCATACGGGCCTTGTGGTATTCGTTGGGACCATAAACATTAAAGAATTTCAGTCCGGCCCAGAAGGGAGGATGATCTTTTTGATGCAATACCCATTTATCAAACTCGTTTTTAGAAATACCGTAAGGATTTAAAGGCCTTAGTTCCTCAATAATGTCATGCGTATCATAATAACCATGCTCACCCTCTCCATAAGTAGCTGCCGATGATGCGTATACCAGCGGAATATTATTTACGGTACAATAGTTCCATATTTTTTGCGAATACTCTACATTCAAATGCTGGTGAACAGAATAATCAAATTCGGTAGTATCTGTTCGGGCACCCAGGTGAAAAACAAATTTTACATCAGGCTTTTCTCTTTGCACCCAGTCAAAAAAGTTTTCCCTTTCCACCCTGGCAATAAATTTTTTGTGCAGCAGGTTGAGTTCTTTGTCTTCCCGTTCAAATTCATCAACCAGAATTAAATTTTCATAACCCTGTTGATTTAAATAACTGACCATGCAGCTGCCGATGAAGCCTGCTGCACCTGTTACAATTATTGTTGCGTTCTTTTCCATAATTATTATAATGCCGCCAACGCATGTTCACTTTCATGCCCCGCCAGTAAATTTGCAATTGCGTTTTCGTATTTTTCTTCCCATGTACTTACATGGCCCCAGTCTTCGCCATTTACTTTTATATTACCAGCAGAAACCTTGCCGAGATAGGTTACCGTCATTTCCATCTTCTCTAACAGCATATTAAAATCGTTCCTGTTTTCTTTTGAAACACTTACTACCACACGGCTCTGGGCTTCACCAAACCAGTAAGCATCACTTCTTATATCATCAACATGTGCCTCTACTTCAAAACCAAGTTTTCGGTTAAAGCAACTTTCAATCAGTGTAATAAATAAACCACCCTCACTCACATCATGTGCCGAGTTGATAAGTTTTTTATGAATCATCTTTTTAATTTCATGCTGCACTTCAAACTCTTCGTTCAAATCAAAATACGGACAAGGCGAAAATTCAACACCATGTAACTTATGTAAATACTCAGATGAGTTGATATCGTTGCGTTGGATACCCACTAAATAAATTTCATCATCTTCCTGTTTAAAATCCATCGTCATTTTATCATCAACACAATCTAAAACTCCTACCATACCAATGGTTGGCGTAGGATACACAGCACCATCGGGCCCCTGGTTGTAAAAACTTACATTACCGCCGGTAACCGGTGTGTCAAACTTTATGCAAGCTTCACCCATGCCTTTAATCGCATTTACAAACTGATAATAAACTTCGGGATCAAAAGGATTGCCAAAATTTAAACAATTGGTTACACCCAAAGGCTGTCCGCCGCTGCAAACAATATTTCTTGCGGCTTCTGCAACAGCAATCATTGCTCCTTTGTAAGGGTCGGCAAAAACGTAGCGGCTGTTACAATCGGTAGTTAATGCCAGTGCTTTATTAGTTGGTTTTGCTAGAACGATAGCTGCATCGCTGGGTGCGTTGGTACTTGCATTGCCAGTGCCTACCATGCTGTCGTATTGTACATATATCCAGCGCTTGCTGGCTATGTTTGGTATCTGGATGATTTGCTCAGCAACAGATTTTAAATCTTTTGGTTCAGCAATTGTTGAGGCATCAAATGCTTTTATCTTTTCAAAATATTTTGGCTCGCTGTATGGACGATCATACACAGGAGCGCCACCACCCAACACCAATTCATAAGCAGGTAATTGTGCTTCCAGCTTTCCATCTACATAAAAATGTAAAAGGCCATCATCGGTTACTTCACCAATTTCGCTGCAGGGCAGATCCCATTTTTTAAATACATCAATAATTGCCTGCTCTTTTCCTTTTTCGGCAACCAGCAACATACGTTCCTGGCTTTCGCTGAGCAACAATTCCCATGGCTTCATATCTTTTTGGCGTGTAGGAACTTTATCTAAGTCAATCCGCATTCCTGCTTCTCCCTTTGCACTCATTTCGGATGTTGAGCAAATAATACCCGCTGCACCCATATCCTGCATGCCCACCACAGCACCGGTTTGTATTACTTCCAGACAAGCTTCTAATAATTTTTTCTCCTGAAAAGGATCACCAACCTGTACGGCTGGTAAATCTTCGGCACTATCTGCCGTAATATCTGCCGATGCAAAGCTGGCGCCGCCAATTCCGTCTTTCCCGGTGGCACTTCCCACAAAAAAAACAGGATTGCCTTTTACATTTCCGGATGTGGCAGAAACAGTTCCGCCATTTTTTAAAATGCCAACACTCATAGCATTCACCAACGGATTTGTGTGATAACATTCTTCAAAGTAAACTTCGCCACCAACAGTTGGTACACCAAAGCAGTTGCCGTAATGGCCAATGCCATGTACAACGCCTGCCAATAAATGTTGTGTTTTAGCTTCGGTAAGTTTTCCGAAGCGTAGAGAATTTAAGGAAGCAATAGGCCTTGCACCCATGGTAAAAATATCACGGTTAATACCACCAACACCAGTTGCTGCTCCCTGAAAAGGCTCAATAGCCGATGGATGATTATGTGATTCAATTTTAAAAACAACACCGTAGCCATCCCCAATATCCATCAGTCCGGCATTCTCTTCACCGGCTTTCACCAGCATCTTCTTTCCGTCACGGGGTAATGTTTTTAGCCATTTGATAGAGTTCTTATAACTGCAATGCTCACTCCACATGGCACTGAAAGAACAGAGCTCATTGAAATTAGGCATGCGGCCCAGTTTCTTCTGTATCAGTTCAAATTCTTCGGCTGTTAGTCTGAGTTGTTCGGCTGTTTTTACTGTTATTTCCATAAATGTTAGCGGGTGCTTGTTGAGAAAGCGCAAAGGTACAATTTGAGCATCTTTAATCCTGACAGGCGGCGTAAATATTTTAACTATCTTCCCACAGTAAAAAAATAGTTTTGAATTACCTGTTATTTATCATTTACCTGGTTATCCTTTGCTGGCTGCTGCTGCGTATGCCGTTCATTAAAACATTGGGTATTGATAACAGGGTGATTATTGGTTTATTCCTGTTTAAGATACTGGCCGGTATTGCCATTGGGTGGATATCGATACATATTTACGGCCCCGGAAATGATTACTGGGATGTACATGATTTTGCTTTGGAAGAATACAAACTGCTGTTTACTGATCCCGGCAAATACTTCAGTAATATTTTTACTTCCGATTACCAGAATGCATATGCAGGTGTATTCAGTTCAGGCGATTCTTACTGGAATGATCTGAAAGGAAATATTGTTATAAAGATGGTTTCAGTCTTTAATATTTTCAGCCGTGGCGATTATTATATAAACAGTTTGTTTTTCAACTTTATCATTTTCTTTGGCCACGTAATACTATATCGGCTGTTTATTAAACTGTATCCCGATAGCCGCATACCGGTAATCATCGGTTGTTTTCTGCTGCCATCAACCATTTATTTTTCGTCGGGCATACATAAAGACGGGTTGGTGTTTTTAATGATGGCTGTATTGATCTACTGTGTGTATCAGTCCCTTTTAAAAAGCAGCATTACTGTACGCAGATTAATTTTAATTATTATCAGTTTAGTGCTCCTTTTCTTACTCAGAACTTTCGTGTTTCTGGCATTAGTGCCAGCATTGTTTGCCTGGGCGATAGCTGCAAAAACCAAATGGCCGGCGTTTATAACTTTTACAGCTATTTATGTCTTAAGTGCATTAATCATCTTTAATATCAATTCGGTCAGTAATAAAATACAGCCTCTTAATATAATTATTGCCAGGCAAAAGATATATAAGGAGTTGCCTGTTGCAGCAACACAAATACCACTTACCGCTTTACAACCAACTTTTAAAAGTTTTGCAGCTAACGCAACAGAGGCGTTAAATCATAGTTTATTGCGGCCTTATTTGTGGGAGTTGCCGGTAAAATCTCTACTGCCTTTGGCTGTTGAGTTATTTATATACCAGCTTCTGTTTCTGCTGCTTATTTTTTACCGGGTAAAACAAGCCGGTGCATTAAACCATCCCTTTTTGTTTTTTGCTTTTGGCTTTACACTTACTGTGCTTTTAATGATTGGCTACATTGTTCCAAACCTGGGTACGCTGGTAAGGTACCGTAGCATCTATCTCCCTCTTATAATTACACCGGTTTTATGTATCATTAACTGGAATAAGCTGGCTACACAGCTTAAAATTAAAAAATAAAATATATAAAATATTTTTCCACATTTATTTAATTTATTGATGATAAGTCAAAAATTTATTGGTTTATATATGAATTTAATGTTTTTTTGTGCCTTAAATCAAAAAACTATATGGAATCTTTTAGGTTTAAAGCATTAGATAATTTAAACAACGGCCTTTCTAAAGTAAAGGTTGAAGCCTCAAAAAAAATTACTGAAATTTTTAATGAGAACGTATTTACGCTAGATGTTGCCCGTAAATTTTTAAGCGATGAAGCTTACAAAAGTTTACTGGCCTCTACTAAAGGTCATAAAAAAATTGACCGTAACATGGGTGCCCGTATTGCCAATGGCATTCGTGTTTGGGCCGAAAGTAAAGGCGTTACGCATTTTACGCATTGGTTTCAACCGTTAACCGGTTTATCTGCCGAAAAACATGATTCGTTTTTTACTTTAAAGTCTGATGGTACACCTATCGAAGAATTTGAAGCTGCGGCTTTAATTCAACAGGAGCCTGATGCATCATCTTTCCCCAGCGGCGGATTAAGGGCAACTTTTGAAGCCCGTGGTTATACTGCCTGGGATCCATCTTCACCGGCATTTATTATGGAGATAGGCCAGGGGAAAACTTTGTGTATTCCTACAATCTTCGTTTCCTATACCGGCGAATCTTTGGATACAAAAACACCATTGTTGAGAGCTTTGGTTGCTATTGACAAAGCAGCAACTGATGTATGTCAGTATTTTGATAAAAATGTTACCAGGGTTACTGCCACCTTAGGTTGGGAGCAGGAATACTTTGTGGTAGATGCAGGTTTGGCAAATGCAAGGCCCGATCTGGTTTTAACCGGCCGTACCGTTTACGGTCATGCGCCTGCAAAAGGGCAACAGTTAGATGATCATTATTTTGGTGCGATACCTGAAAGGATTTATGCTTTCATGAGAGATTTTGAGCAGGAGAGTTATAAGTTGGGTATTCCCATCCGCACACGTCATAATGAAGTAGCACCAGCACAGTTTGAGTGTGCGCCAATCTTTGAAGAAACAAATCTGGCGGTTGATCATAACACGTTATTGATGGATATTATGGATCGTGTTGCTAAGCGCCATGGTTTAAAATGCCTGTTGCATGAAAAACCATTTGCCGGCATCAACGGTAGTGGTAAACATAATAACTGGAGTCTGGCTACCGATACGGGCGTAAACCTGTTAGGCCCTGGTAAAACGCCAAAGACGAATTTGATGTTCCTGGCATTTTTTGTAAATGCTATTAAAGCGGTGCATGATTATGCCGATCTGCTAAGGGCTTCAATTGCCAGTGCTGGTAACGATCATCGCTTGGGAGCTAATGAAGCGCCACCAGCTATTATATCAATCTTTATTGGTAAATATTTAACCGAAGTATTGAATGAAATTGAAGCAAGGGTTGGCGATAAATTCGATGAGCAGGATGAAGCTATTTTAAAACTGGATATTCATAAAAGTATTCCGGAACTGATGCTGGATAATACCGACCGTAACCGTACTTCGCCATTTGCTTTCACCGGAAATAAATTTGAATTCCGTGCAGTAGGCTCATCTGCAAACTGCGCCAATTCAATGACGGCGCTGAATGCGATCATGGCTGAAACTTTAAGAAGTTTTAAAACTGATGTTGATGGTTTGATTGAGAAAGGAGAGAAGAAAGAAGTTGCCATTATGCAGATCATTCAAAAATATATTGTAGAGAGTAAGTCTGTTTTATTTGAAGGGGATGGTTACAGTGATGCATGGGAAAAAGAGGCGAAGAAAAGAGGATTGCCAAATGTAAAGACAACACCACTGGCATTAGATGCTTATGTAACGGATAAAAATAAAAAACTCTTCGAAAGCAACGAGATATACAACCATGCTGAGCTGGAAGCCCGACATGAGATTATGCTTGAAGCATACATTAAAAAAGTGCAGATAGAAGCAAGGGTGATGGGAGACCTGGCAACAACATTTATTTTGCCATCGGCTATTAAATACCAGAATATATTAATTAAGAATATTGTTGGCTTAAAAGAAGCCGGCATTTCCGAAAAAGGGTATGCCAATCAAAAGCAGGTATTGGAAAAGATAAGCGAACATGTAAACAGCATCAGCGATAATGTTGAGAAAATGATTGAGGAGCGTAAGAAAGCAAATGAAGTAAAAGATACCAGGGCCATGGCGATTGCGTATTGCGATAATGTAAAAGGTAAATATTTTGATGTAATCAGGTATCATGTAGACAAGCTGGAACTGTTAATAGACGATGCATACTGGCTGTTGCCTAAGTACAGAGAAATACTTTTTTTAAGGTAAGATTTTGATCTGAATTATATTTTGTCCCACAAGGCATCAAGAACACAAAGGAAATTATCAACTTTGTGAACTTAGTGGCTTTGTGGGATATTTTTTTGCAGCATTTAAACTTCTTCAACAAAAAACTATCTATTCTACATGAAAATTACACACATGAAAATTCCAACAATCATTTTTACGCTTCTGTTAACATCATTTTTTGCATCGGCCCAAATAGAAAGGAAACCAACTGTTGTAAAAGCAGATTCTGCAACAGCTGTTTCTCCCAATCAGCCAATGGATAAACAAAACCGTCGTGACAGGTTAAAAGACCTGGATCTTACAAGAGAGCAGCAGGGTAAACTCAAAGAGATCCGCCAATCAAGCCAGGCGGCTAAACAGGCCATAGAAAACAATACTCAGTTAACAGATGCTGAAAAGAAAAAACAATTACGTGCTTTACAAAAAGACCAGGCGCAAAAAATACAATCAATTTTAACTGAAGAGCAGAAAGTAAAATTTAGAGAAGGCAGAAAAGGCAATTCATAAAATTTTTATTACACAGGATAAGTTTCAGTCACTTATCTCAGTGCAGTATGGTTGAGCAGGAGCCGTTCATTTTTTGGACGGCTCTTTTATAGATTTTTGTAAGGTTTAAAACCGTACTGAAGCAACAAAAGAAAACTTATTTTTGCTGCATGAGTACAAACTTTAGTTATCAGCAACTGTATAATTTTTCCAAAAATATTTTTTTAAAGATTGGCTGTAACAATGCTGATGCAGAGACAGCAACGCAGTCATTGCTTTCAGCCGATTTACGTGGTGTAGATAGTCATGGTGTAGCAAGGTTAAGTGGTTATATAAGATTATGGGAAGCTGAACGGGTTAATGCAAAACCCAACCTGAAGATTGTTCATGAAACGCCTTCTACTGCGGTTATTGATGCTGATAAAGCTTTGGGTTTGGTTGCGGCACCTTTTGCCATGCAGGTTGCCATCAACAAAGCAAAACAGGTTGGCACGGGTTGGGTAAGTGTAAAGAACAGTAACCATTTTGGTATTGCCGGCCAGCATGCTATGATGGCGTTGGAGCATGATATGATTGGCATTGCTATGACGAATGCCTCGGCATTAGTGGCGCCAACTTTTTCTGCTGAACGCATGTTAGGTACCAATCCCATTGCTGTTGCAATACCTGCCGGCAGCCAACCGGCTTTTGTTGCTGACTTTGCTACAACAACTGCAGCCAATGGCAAACTCGAAATCTTACAAAGAAAAAATATGGATGCACCTGCGGGCTGGATCCAAAACGCAGCGGGTGAAGCTTCAACCGATGCCGGTGAAATAAAAAAAGGCGGAATGCTTTTACCGCTTGGCGGCGATAAGGAACATGGCAGCCACAAAGGTTATGCACTGGGTGCTGTTGTTGATATTTTTTCGGCCATATTAAGCGGCGCCAGTTATGGCCCCTGGGTACCGCCGTTTCCGGCTTATATACCCATGCCCGAAAATATGCCCGGTGAAGGGCTTGGCCATTTTTTTGGTGTGATGCGGATTGATGCATTCAGAACAGCAGATGAATTTAAAGAACATATGGATAAATGGATAACCCGTTTCCGTAGTTCTAAAACAATTCCCGGCCAGGAAAAAGTGTTGATTCCCGGCGACCCGGAAAGAGAAATGGAAACAGAAAGAATGAAAAATGGCATTCCTTTGCTTCCTGCTGTGGTAGCTGATTTGGAAGAGATAAGTAATAAGTTTGAAGTTGCCTTTTAGGGCTTATATTTGCATCTCAAAATTTTTTAGTGGAATGAAAGTAATGAAGTTTGGTGGCACCAGTGTAGGCAAGCCACAGCGTATGCATGAAGTTGCAAAGTTGATAACAAGAGATGAAGAAAGCAAGATTGTTGTTTTGTCGGCATTAAGCGGAACTACCAATGCGTTGGTACAAATCAGCGAATCACTTTCAAGAGGCGACAGATCGGAAGCAAAGTTGCAGATTGATACTTTGCATGAGCATTACAAAAATTTTGTTCAGGAATTATTAGCCGAAACTGAAAGCCGGAATAAAGCTAATGAAGTGCTTAACGAACATTTCGAATTTCTGACGATTATCTTAAAAATTTCTTTCAGCCAGGCCTTGAATAAAGATATTCTGGCGCAAGGAGAATTGTTAAGCACCAAACTTTTCAGTATTTATCTCGAAGAAAAAAAAGTTGCCCACGTGCTGTTACCGGCACTTGATTTTATGACCATTGACAGTTATGATGAGCCGCAGGTGGGTACCATCAAAGTAAAACTGGCTCAGCTTTTAAATAAGCATAAAGACATCAGTGTTTTTATCACCCAGGGATATATAAGCCGTAATGCCAAAGGCGAGGTTGATAATTTAAAGCGGGGAGGAAGTGATTACAGTGCTTCGTTGATTGCTGCAGCCATTAACGCAACTGTTTGCGAAATATGGACCGATATTGACGGTATGCACAACAACGATCCACGTGTTGTTGAAAAAACAAAAGCCATAGAGCAATTGAGTTTTGAAGAAGCTGCAGAACTTGCCTATTTCGGTGCAAAGATTTTACACCCGGCAAGTATATGGCCAGCACAGTTTTTTAATGTGCCGGTTCGTTTACTAAATACGATGCAGCCTGATGCCAAAGGAACTTTAATTGCGGAGAAGGCTGGAAGCGTAGGTGTAAAAGCTGTGGCCGCAAAAGATGGTATCACCGCCATCAAAGTAAAGAGCAGTCGTATGTTGCTGGCTTATGGTTTTTTGCGTAAGGTTTTTGAAGTGTTTGAAAAACACCGTACTTCTATTGATATGATCACCACATCGGAAGTTGCTGTTTCGGTAACTATTGACGATGATATACATCTGCCTGAAATCTCAAAAGAACTGGAAGCATTTGGCACTGTTGAAATTGATACCAATCAGACTATCGTTTCAATAGTTGGTAACGAAATTGCGGAAACAAAAGATGTGATGAAGAAAATTTTTGATGCACTGGAGCCAATACCTGTACGTATGGTTAGCTACGGCGGCAGCAAACATAATGTTTCGTTATTAATTGCCCGTGCCGATAAAGAAATTACGCTGCAGTTACTGAATAAAGGCTTGTTCGGGCTTTAGAAAATTAAAAATTAAGCTTTGTTACTTTATCTGATGTTTCAATATAAGCAGGCAAAGCTGCAGAGCCATACCAGTTGTACATTTCAACAGCCAGCAATTTTTCTTTAATGGCGGGATCTTTTTCGAGCAGTTTTTCTGCTTCTTCAAAACTCTTTACATCCAGTATAAAAATACCACGATAAGTTTTGTCATTTTTTACCATGGGACCGGCTACCAGTAGCTTATTTATACTCACCATGTGGTTGATATTACTCATGTGGCCTGCAAACAAACTGTCCGTTAATGCCTTGTCTGTTGTGGTATTGCTACCGGTCTTTAAAATTACAAATACATACATTTTCATACCGTAATCATCGCCGCCGTATTTTTTGGCGAGTGTTGAATCGTAATTGGGGTTTGCTTTTTGGGCATATGTTGAAAAGCCGGAGACTAATAATAAAAGGAAGCAGATAAATTTCATATTCAATTGTTTATTGTAAGTTTTTTAAAATACAGGTTTCCAAACCGGTGTCTCATCTCTTTTAGACTGGGTTGTTAAACGTTTTTTTATTCTTGTTTGCACATTTATTATCCATACATCATAATTTTTTGAATCCCCGTTCGTATAAGCTATCCACTTTCCATCAGGCGACCAGGAAGGGGAATAATCTTCTAGCGGGTCTTCGGTTAAATTAATCATGTTGCTCCCGTCTGCATTCATAATAAATATTTCATAATTTTTATTTTCATCCGGGCCATAAAAGGCGATTCGTTTTCCATCAGGCGAAAATTTAGCTCCTGAGTCATAACCTTTTTTCTGTGTGAGACGTTTTTCATTCTTGCCGTTGGCATCCATAATAAATACTTCGCCATTCGATACCAGTGATGTATCTCCCTGTTCCATAAGTTGTCTCGTAAAAAGTACTTTTTTCCCATCCGGAGAAAAAACAGGCACTTCTTCAAATAATTCGTTGTTGGTTAATCTCTGCACATTTGAACCATCAATATTCATTGTATAAATCTCCCTGTTTTTATCATCCCTGTCGCTTGTGAAAATTATCTTTTTCCCATCCGGCGACCAGTCGGGCAAATAATCATGAGAAGGATGATTAGAAAGATTTACCTGGTTGCTGCCATCGGCGTTCATTCGGTATATTTCATTGTTGCCATCCCGGTTGCTGTAAAATAAAATATATTTTCCATCCGGCGACCATGACGACCAGAAATCCAGTGCTTTATTATTTGTAAGATTTTTCACTTCGTAACCCTGAGCATTCATGCTGTACACTTCAAAATTTCCATCCGCAGTACACAAGTAAGATAAATAACCTATTGCTTCTTCCATCTTTGTCCAAATCAAGCTGCTGGCTGGTTTCCATGTGTTATTAGTTAAGATCAAACTACTGGATATGATTTTTCCGGCTTCGAGTTTTTCAATGTCTTTATGCGTTTCTTTACTGCCATCTGCATGGGTTATAGTAAAAATCATGACCATCTCCTTTTCAGTGACTTTTTCAGCCACACCTTCGGCCAATGATTTAAAACTGTTTTCGCTTTGGTAGGTTACTTTATTTAGTTTCTTATCCCAGGAATAAAAACCATCCCAGTAAATAACCCATTCCGATTTTTTGGGCAGGTATCCCTTGATTTTTAAAAACAGTGCATTTGAACCTTTTCCAAAATCATATTGGTATTGATAATAGCTGGGCATTGTTGAATCTGCAGGATTATAATCTTTGTTTTTCGATATCCAGTTATTACCCCCTTCAGTAATATTTATACAATAATTAAAATACTGGTTGAAGGCAGCTACGTCCTTTATCTGAGCATTGCTCTTATAAGGAAGCAGGCTTAGGCAGCTTAGTGTAAGTACCGTAAGTGTAATTTTTTTCATCTTCAATTCTGTTATATCCCAATCCCTAACTTCTTATAAATAAAACTCATCAACCAGGCCGGCCCAATCATTAAGAATTGGATGTCTTTTAAAAAGGAGGGTTTTTTACCTTCAATCTTATGCCCATAAAACTGGCCTATCCACGCCACAACAAAAACAATAATGCTAAAAAGCCAGAGTTGCATAAAGCCAGCCTGTTCAATAAGGTTGCACAGCCATAAACATAAAATGGCAAATAGTAACAGCCCAACCCATAAAGTTTTTGAAAGGCTGATATAATAAATGGTAACCAACGCTAAAACAATCATAGCAACATTTACCGTTACTCCAGAGATGACAAAAGGAAGTTTTATACCGTATAGTAAACCTATAATAGAAAAAAATATCGCAGGTACACATATCCAGTGAATGGTTTTGTTGGTATGGTCCTGGTGGCTTTCGCCATATTCACTAAGCCATTGATGTATTGTTTTCATCTTTATTTAGTTTGATCATTTAAAGTTAATTAAATCTGTTAACAATTCATTTGCAACAAAAACATCATTTAATCCGTCTTACAGATGGTTTTTCATAGGATATTGGATTTAAACGGGCCGGATTTCTATCCGGCCTTTTTTATTATAAAAAAATAAATCCGGGTTAACTTATTAAGCGTATGTACCCGTGGTTTTTCATAGGATATTGGACTAAAACGGGCCTGGATTTCTATCCGGGCCTTATTATATAATAAAAAAAACTCTCCGTTTTAAGAGGAGAGTTTTTAAAAATCAGCGTCATTATATTTTAGATAATCAGCATCGCATCGCCATAACTGAAGAAGCGGTATTTATCTTTAATGGCTTTTTTATAGGCTTCCATCATCAAATCGTACCCGGCAAATGCACAAGCCATAATCAGTAAACTGGTTTTTGGTAAATGAAAATTTGTTACCAATGAATCAGCAATATTAAAATTATAAGGCGGGTGAATAAAATGATTGGTCCAGCCTTCGGATGGCTTTAATAATTTTTGAGCTGTAAAAGAAGATTCCATAGCCCTCATAGTAGTAGTACCGATAGAACAGATGCGATTGCCTTGCTGCTTGGCTTTGTTTACAATGTTACAGGCTGTTTCTTCAATCCGGTAGTATTCGGCATCCATTTTATGTTTGCTTAAATCTTCTACCTCAATCGGGCGGAAAGTACCAAGGCCTGTATGCAAAGTTGCTTCGGCAAAGCGAATGCCTTTAATTTCCAGGCGCTTAATTAATTCCTGACTGAAATGTAAACCGGCAGTAGGAGCCGCAACAGCACCTTCATGCTTGGCATAAACAGTTTGGTAACGCTCTTTATCTTCTTCATCAGGCTTACGCTTGATGTATTTAGGTAATGGTGTTTCACCCAATATTTCCAGCATACCACGAAATTCTGCATCGGTGCCATCCCACAAAAAACGGATGGTACGGCCACGGCTGGTAGTATTATCAATTACTTCAGCAACCAGTTCATCACTTTCGCCAAAATATAGTTTGTTGCCCACACGAATCTTACGTGCCGGATCAACAATTACATCCCAAAGCTTATTGGCTTTGTTTAATTCTCTCAATAAAAAAACCTCAATCTTGGCACCGGTTTTTTCTTTACGGCCATACATACGTGCCGGAAAAACCTTGGTGTTGTTTACCACAAACACATCTTTATCATCAAAATAATCCAGTATCTCTTTAAAGTGTTTGTTTTCAATTTGCCCGGTTTTACGGTCAATAACCATCATGCGGCTGTCTTCACGGCGCTTGGTAGGATTTTGGGCAATTAAATTAAGTGGAAGGTCAAATCTGAATTGGGATAGTTTCATGTAACTTATTTGGTTTTATTTTTTGTCACATACCCGTACTGTAATCTTACAGTGATTGCAGCCCTGTGTTCAGGACATTTATCATGTTACGGCATGATTTAAAGTGGGCAAAGGTAATAAATAGCAGTCAATTTACAGATTTTAATATTCTGCTATCAGTTAACAGGTTTACCTGAGTATTTTATTTTACTACAAAGCGTTAAATAGCTGCATAATATTTTGTGATTTCTTTACTTCTATGCATCTTTATACGGTACCCTTCTTTATTATTAATTTTAGCTGTAATGTTTAAAAACCCATTTAATTTCCTGCTTCTGGCCCTTTTAATCTGTTCTTTCCCGACGCTTGCTCAAAAAAAGGCTGTGGCAAAATACCCCAGTTTGTTATGGGAGATAACCGGCAACGGCTTAAACCAGCCTTCTTATTTATTTGGCACCATGCATGTAAGCAGCAAACTGGTTTTTCATTTAAGCGATTCGTTTTACCTGGCGCTGAAGAGTGTGGATGCGGTAGCATTGGAACTGAACCCCGATACCTGGCAGGGGGAAATGGTGGAGATGAATAAATTAAAAGAAAACTATTCTGATTTTATAAGAACTCACCGTGGAGATTATATCAACGAAAACTCATTCCGTATTTCAAAATACGATGACGAACTGAAAGCTGCCTTAAGCAGCGAGCCTACCATTGTAAACAGTTTACTGTATCGCAGTTATAAGGAAAAGGAAGACTTTGAAGAAGACACTTTCCTTGACCTGTACATTTATCAAACCGGTAAAAAATTAGGGAAACGGGCAACGGGTGTAGAAAATTATTTTGAGACGGAAAAAATTGTGATGGAAGCCTATGCAGATATGGCTAAAGAAAAAAGAAGAAAGTCTTATGATAACGATGGCGTATCGAGATATGATATTCTGGAGAAAACACAGGATGCTTACCGCCGCGGCGATCTGGACATGATGGATTCGCTTGACCGGATGATGGATCGTTCGGAAGCCTTTATGGAGAAGTTTTTGTTTAAACGCAACGAAATACAGGCTAATTCTATTGATACGATCATTAAAAAAAGTTCGCTCTTTGTAGGTGTTGGTGCGGCTCACCTGCCGGGGCCAAGAGGTATTATTGAATTGCTGCGTAACATGGGGTATACCATGCGCCCTATTCTGATGACAGACCGGGATGCTGAACAAAAAGAAGCGATTGATAAAATGAAAGTGCCGGTAAGTTTCAATACGCAAACTGCCGATGACGGATTTTATCAGGTTGACATGCCCGGTCCTTTATTTAACATGTCAGATGATTACCGGATGCTCGACCGCAGGCAGTATTCCGATATGAGCAACGGAAGCTATTACCTGGTTACCCGGATAAAAACACATGCTGCTTTTTTAGGACAGAACGAAAAGCAAGTATATAAAAAACTGGATAGTATTTTATACGAAAATATCCCCGGTAAGATTTTGTCGAAGAAACAGATCAGTAAAAACGGATACACAGGTTTTGATATCAGCAACCGTACCCGCCGCGGCGATATGCAACGCTATAATATTTTTATTACAGCTTTTGAAGTGATCTTCTTTAAAATGAGTGGCAAAGAAAATTATGTTGATGGCGAAGAAGCCGAAAAATTCTTTTCTTCTATACGTTTAAAAGAAATGGATAATGCTGCGGTTAATTTTGAACCTGGGCAAGGCGGGTTTACTGTACAGTTTCCACAACAGCCTGTTGAGTATCTTAATACCTCAACAAAAGACCGGATTGACCGCTGGGAATACGAAGCCGTTGATAAATCAAATGCCGATGCATACATAGTCTTAAAAAAATCAATACATAATTTCCGGTTTCTGGAAGATGATAGTTTTGATCTGGGGCTTATTGAAGAATCTTTCAGAGATCCCGATGAATTTGAAAAACAGTTAAGCCGTGTGCAAAGTTCTTTTGGAGGTTATCCTTGTCTTGATGTAAAAGAAAAATTAAAAGACGGTTCGGTGGTGCAGGCAAAATTTATCATTAAGGGGCCGCATTATTTTGTTATTGCAGCTAAGAGTAAAAATAAAAAAACCGATTTTTCTTCGTTTTTCAACTCCTTTGCTTTTACGCCTTTTAAATATAAAACTTCTGAAGTTTATGTTGATACGTTTATGCACTTTACAGTGAATACGCCGGTAATTCCAAAAATTGATAATGAGATAAGGGCTATTGCCGAAGACATGACCAAAGCATCTGCCAATGGAAACAATTATTCAGGCAATATCAGTTTCTGGCCTAAAACAAAAAACGGTTTGTTTAAAAGCGAAGCAACCGGCGAGTTAATTTCGATAAGTATACAGGAGTATCCCAAATATTATTATGTAAGGGATACTGCCAAACAATGGACAGACAACATTAATGACTATTACGATAAATCGGACCTGTTGCTATACAGAACAGACACCTTGCAATTGGCTGGCGGAATAACTGCATACCGTTTTCAATTGAGGGACACGGGTTCATCACGTACCATAACCCGTATGGCCATGCTGAAAGATAATTACAGCTTCAGTATGCTCTCCATGGGAGATACCTTATCGGATGGAAGCGCCTTTATAAATTCTTTTTACAACAGCTTTAAACCCGAAGAGAAAAAATTGGGCCGCAATATCTATGATAACAAATTGAGTGAATTTTTTACTGACCTGTTCAGTAAAGACAGTGCAACGCAAAAGAAAGCCCAGCAATCCATCTCCAGTATTTATTATGGCGAACAGGGAGTTCCGGAAATTGAAAATGCACTCAAGCGGTTAAATCTTGGTGATAAGGAATATTTTGAAACCAAAAGTAAACTGATTACTGAACTGGGATATATTAAAGACAGCACTAAACCGGCTGTGGTTAAGTTGCTTAAAAAAATATTTGAACAAACTGCTGATACCAGTATTTTTCAGAACGAAGTATTTAAAGCCCTGGCCAGGCATGAAACCAAAGAAGCTTATGCATTATTCAAAGAGTTGATGCTGCAGGATCCTCCCATTTTTGCTGACAATTATGAATACAAATCTTTGTTCCGGAATCTTGATGACTCATTATTGCTTGCTAAAGAATTGTTTCCCGAATTGCTTCAGTTGTCTACACTCAGTGACTATAAAGACAATGTATTGTCGCTGCTGGTAACATTAGTTGACAGTAACCTGATTAAGGCATCGGATTATGAAGATTATTATACCCAAATTTATTTTGATGCTAAAGTTGAATTGAAACGTCAGCAGATAAAAGATGAAAAGCTGATGGAAAAAGAATTGCTGAAAGATGAAAATGAAAAAGGAACGCTGTCATTTGGAGCGCCATCTTATAACAGAAATAATAAAAGCAACCTGGAAGAGTACAGTGTTTTGCTTTTACCTTTTTACGAAAAAAACCGGTCTGTTCAGCTCTTTTTCGATCGCCTGCTGCGGTCGAGAGAACCGAATGTGAGACTTACTGCAGCTGTTTTATTGCTGCGTAATAACCACACCGTAGCCGATAGTGTTTTATTGAAACTGGCTGCTGACGATAAATACAGGAGCAGGTTATACACGAAACTGGAGAAGGCGAAAAGGCTTGACAGGTTTCCTGTACAATATAAGAATCAAGCCCACATAGCCAGAAGTTTTTTAGTGGCCGACAAAAATTATGATGAAATAGACTCTATAATTTTTATAAAAAAACTTCCTGCTGCTTATCTTGATAATAAGGGATTTGTTTATTGTTATAAGTATCGGGTTAAAAAAGAGGATGACTGGAAAATTGGGCTTAGTGGTTTGCAGCCAACTAATGAAAAAATGATCGGCACTGAAGATAAACTGACAACCATGACAGAGAAAAAAATTAAAGCAGATGAACCATTGGATGAGCAGTTACAAGATCAGATGAAAAAAATATTGTTCGGTTTTCATAAAAGCAGTAAGAACTTTTATACAAATGGCAATGTAGGTGGCTTCCGGCCAATAACTGATTACGGGGATTGATACATGGTTTTACCCGGTATGGCATTGATCAGGTTTTGTGTGTATTCATTTTTCGGATTAAAATATACCTGTCCGGCTTCGCCCTCTTCTACAATTTTTCCTTTGTGCATAACCAGTATCCGGTTGCAGATGTAATGAACAACCGACAGGTCGTGTGAAATAAAAATTGCAGTAAAGCCAAACTCATTCTTCAGGTCATTTAACAAATTCAATACCTGAGCCTGTACGCTTACATCAAGCGCCGAAACACTTTCGTCGAAAATTAAAAAAGAAGGATTAAGGGTCAATGCACGGGCAATACAAATTCGCTGGCGCTGCCCGCCACTGAACTGGTGGGGGTAACGGTTAAAATGATTTGTATCGAGACTGACTTTTTTAAGCAGCTCCATCACCTTTTCTTTCCGCTGTTTAGTAGTGGATAAAACTGAATGAACTTTTAATGGTTCCAATATAGCATCGCCAATGCTAATGCGGGGATTTAATGAACCATATGGGTCCTGGAAAACGATCTGAAGTTCTTTACGCATAGTACGCAGTTCCTTGGGCTTTACATCAAGTAAATCTTTTCCTTCCAATATTATTTTTCCGGAAGATGGTGTCAGTAATTGTAAAATACTTCGGCCTAAAGTTGTTTTGCCGCAACCGCTTTCTCCAACTAATCCAACAATATCTCCTTTGTCTACCGTAAAACTTACATCATCAACAGCTTTATAAAAGGCTGTGGTTTTACCAAATACATTTTTTTGTAACGGAAATGAAACGGTAAGGTTTTTAACTTCAAGGACATTTGTTTGCGATTTGTGGTTTATGGTTTGTGGTTTGATGTTTGCAGTTTGCGTTTCAACTTCTGCCACAGTCCCTAAAAAATCACTGACAACCGGCAATCTTTTTCCCTTGGGCTGCCCTGCAGGCCTGCAGGCAAGTAATGCCTTGGTATACGGGTGTTGCGGAGATGATAATATATCCTTAGCCTTGCCTTGTTCTGCGATTTCGCCTTTATACATTACCAGTATTTTATCAGCAATGTCGGCTACTACGCCTAAATCATGCGTAATAAAAATTACGCCCATGTTATTTTGTTGTTGTAAAGATTTTATCAGTTCCAGAATTGTTTTTTGTACTGTAACATCCAAAGCTGTTGTTGGTTCATCGGCGATCAATAATGAAGGGTTGCAACACATAGCCATAGCAATCATCACACGTTGTTTCTGTCCGCCGCTCAGTTCATGAGGATAACGTTTCAGCAGGTTAGCCGGATTGGGTAATTTAACCTGCTCAAAAAGTTCAATAGTTTTTTTTCGGGCAATATCTTTACTAACCTGTTGATGTAATTGAATAGCTTCCATTACCTGGTAACCACAGGTAAAAACCGGATTCAAAGAAGTCATCGGCTCCTGGAAGATCATGGCAATTTCATTGCCACGTATAGCAGTTATTTCCTTTGATTTTAAGTGTAAGAGATCAATGGGTTCAGTCTTATTGAATAATATTTCACCCGAAACCACAGCCTGCTTTGGCAATAGTTGTAAAACAGATAAGGCCGTAACTGATTTACCAGAGCCACTTTCGCCGACTATGGCAACCAGTTCTCCTGGTTCTACTATAAAGGAATTGTTACTGACAGCAGTACTTAACTTACCGTCATTACTAAATTGAACAGAAAGGTTTTTTATGGAAAGGAGTGGAGCCATTCATTTTTATAAAAATTTCAGATGTCTTACTGTTAAGCCGTTATTCATTAATTGTTTTAATGAATCAATCCCAATCTTTAAATGAACATCTACATATTTAGCTGTAATCTTTTTATCACTGGCTGCAGTCTTTACGCCATCGGGTGTCATTGGTTGATCGCTTACCAATAGCAAAGCACCTGTGGGTATTTTATTATAGAAGCCCACCGTAAAGATGGTGGCTGTTTCCATATC
>JBATAS010000316.1:0-2100 GCA_049661965.1 Ferruginibacter sp.
GGGCAGATCAGCGCGGCCGCCTGCGAGTAGAACAGGAAACCGGGGACCGTGAAGCCCGGGATCGTGAACATCAGCTGCTGGGTCGGGACGATGTCCGAGTAGCCCAGGATGATGTCCAGCGACGCGAGGTGCAGGTTGCAGCCCGGCGAATCGACGCCGTAACCGGTCAGCAGGTCCGTGCCCGCGAAGTCCTGGCCGAGGCTGATCGCGACGATGCCGAAGTACGCCACCGGGTCCGGCGACGGGCAGGCCAACGGGATGTCGGTCAGGTCGTAGAGGATCGTGGCGCCCGCGATCGGGGGCGTGGCCGAGTTCAGCGCCATCACCGGTGCGGTGCCGCAGCCGGCGCCGTACTTGGTGTGACGGGCCGAAGGCACGACACCGACCGCGATGTTGTCGAGGAACACGCTGTTGCCGAAGTTCGAGATGCCGCGGAAGCGGACCTGGATGCTGCCGGCGGTCAACGTGTAGGCGAGGCTGGCCCACTGGCTGGCCGTCGGCACGAAGTTGCCGCCCGTCGTGCCGGCGCCACCGATGGTGCTCAGCACACCGACCGTGGGCTCGTTGGTCATCGTCGCGACCGTCGTCCACAGCACGCCGTCGTTCGTCTCCTAGAGCACGATCGTGTCGATTTCGCCGCCCGTGTAGGTGGCGCCGGCCGCGTCGAAGTACACCTCGGTGCCGCCGGCGACCGGCGCGAACGTCGGGCTGGTGAGCACCGGCTCGTTCAGATCGGAGATGTTGTAGAAGTTCCAACGGGCCGAACCGGTGCCGGAAGCGAAGGCGCTGGCCGCGTTGTAGTCAGGCAAGCTGGCGCCGACGAGTGCCGAGGTCGTCCAGCAGTTCGGGTTGATGACACCCGAGTTGAAGGCCTGCGGCCACGCCGTGCCCAGGTCCAGCTGCTTCACGTTGCTGCTGCCGGTCGAAGGGCCGGCCGAGCAGGTCACGTCGCAGTAGTACCACGACTGGGCCGCCTGGCTGGTGCTGAGCGTGGCCAGGCCACCGCCGACCGGGCTCCAGGGGCCGGTGCTGCTGACCGTGCTGGCGTACCACTGGTAGGTGACACCCGAGCCAGAGGTGGAGTTCTGCAACCCGAGCACGAAGTTCTCACCCGCGCAGACGAGACCGGGGCCGGTCGTGTCGCCGGGGGCCGGCGTGCCGGAGCACGGCGTCACCAACTCGGTGACCGTGACGTTGTCGAACGCCAGGTAGTAGTCACCACCCGTCCAGGTTGCAGACCAGCGCACGAACAGCGCGCCAGCCGGCGGCGCGAACATGTGCGACTTGCCCATGCACGAGCCGGTCTGGGTCTCGTCCGACACCGTCGTGATCGTCGTCCACGGCCCAGCGGCCGAAGCGCCGTACTGCACATCGAAGCCACCCCACGGTGCCGCGGTCGGGCCAGAGCCCGAGTAGTCGTAGCACTTGTAGTCGTAGGTGAGCGTCATCGCACCACCGGTCGACGTGCCCACCGACGGCGAGACCAACGTGCCAGTGGGAGAGCTGCTCCACTGGTTCTTGCGCATCGAAGCGACGCTGCACGGGTTCGTGGTCGAGCGGGTGATGGAGCCCGTCCAACCGGTGGTCGGAGAGACGTCGAAGTTGTACGTGTAGGCGACCTGAGCCGACGCCGGAGCGGCGCACACCAGGGCGAGAGCGGCGCCGATGAGGCGAGAAGACCATCGACGAGGAGTTGCTGTGTTGCTTTGCACTTGCATGGCGAGAGTATTGTTGCAGGGACAGACGGAGAGAGAGATCGCCGGAGCAGCGCCCCTTGATGGCCGCTTCGAAACGATGGCTCCACGAGGAGCCGCAGAAGGGTATCGCAGCTTCGCAGCGCCGTCCATTCCCGCATCAGGGGCCCGCGGCGCGTGCAGCTTGCATCACACCGTAATGGCCGCGCGCGACGAACGTGCGGCGCACGATGTTCCCTCGCTCTCACCCTCGCACACGTCGTTGCCAGCGCGCTGCGCGCAGGGTCGGCAACGACGCGCCGTTCGAACTCGATGCTCGGCGTGATCCCACATCGCGCCGTCGGCGTTCGCGTCGAACGTCGCCCACGCGTCCCACATCGCCGCCGAGACGTGATACAGGTTGCGC
>JBATAS010000317.1:0-2065 GCA_049661965.1 Ferruginibacter sp.
GACTGGTACTACACAACTTCTGCGCAAGCAGATGGTCTGCCTAACATGTCTTCACCCGCTACGTATACCATAGCGAATGAGGCTGGCACTACAAGTGTACCGATTTATCGATATGTTATCCCGGGCACAAGTCGACGAATTTACTCCAAAACAGCCACACCCCCTTCCGCTATGTGGCACAACGAAGGCATAGCATTTTATGGCACATCTAGCACCGTGGTTCCTTACGGGTATTGTAGAAGAACATGGTACTGGCTTTCGAACTCGGACAACCGTAATTTCTACACGCCTTTTACTTCCGATAGAGACGCTTTTATCAATAATGGTTGGACCCTAAAAAGTAGCTATGCATGGAACACGGATATGCCTTGTACAAAAAACCCGCAGCCTCAACGGCCTACTTCTAGTAACCCTACACTGACACGCGCTCAAGCTCTCACCAGATTGCTGCATAAGGGTGGCGCTTACGCACTAAAGCAAGATATGGATTTAGGTATTGCCAGCTCGTCAAACATACAGCTAACGCTTACAACCTACGGCTCGAGCTCGGTACAACTTACCCCGGCTAACTTGAACCGATACGGTGTAAGCTACATCGATAACTATCCACAGCAGTTTTTGTACTCAAAGGAATGTTCTGGCGTAACCACAGGGTGTTGCCCGGATCTAGGTAATTCATGCGCTCCATACAGACTTGATGCAACCATGATGCAAACGCTCATATCACACATACAAACTACTCGTGACGACCCCCTTGTCACCGCACATTATTTACTCGACGACAGCTGGGCGGATTTCTCGAGAGAGCTAGAGAATACATACAGCGTGATCCGAGCAGTTGACCCTGCAAAACCAACAATTTGTGCTTTCTACCTTGATTTGAATTACAGTAGCCAGTCGAGCGCAAGCCTTGCGGCTCGGCTAAAGGAATTCGATGCAAGGCTAATAAATTATTCGCCGCATTATTGTAACACCGTGGCGATATACGCATATACTCCGAGTGGACAGACCCGTATTCAAGGGGCAGAATGGGATATGCATAGCGTTATGCCCGTGGCAATCAATAGCCTGGTCAAACGTGGCTGGAATGGAACATCTATACCCCTCATTGGTATCCCACAATCGTTCGGATATGATCCTCGTACCGTCATCCGTAATTCCATAACAGTCAATACCTATACGGTACCTCCTACGCAAACAGAGTTGACCACCCAAATCGCCTCTTTCTGTAATTTCGGTGCCCAGTCTATCATCGGTTACGTATGGAAAGACCAGAGCGTCGGACCCGCTGGAACCACATCCACAATCACCGAACTGAGCAATTCTAGCAGCCTGCGTAATGGCTTTACGCAAGGTATCGAAGCCTGCAAATCCCATTCCTGGTAATATCAGCCCGGAAGGCCGAGATGAGGCAATGAGTACTTAGGGGTATATGAGCTAAGCCCCAATTGTCCAGAAACACTTAGGCAAGTGTGACTTAAGTCGCTTCGGCTAACACTCTTTTCGGCAGGCAATGTGATGACGGATTAGGTTCTTCTTCACACACATAAGCCCCAATTCTACATAGCGAAGTTTCGGAGGAATTGGGGCTTAGCATACACTGGAGGGCAATATTACTTGACACCGATATACATGACAAGAGATGTGTCACTAGCCTTAGCTCGTACCTATGGTGGCTACTCTCGCCACGTACAGCTTAAGTACACAAAGCCTTGCCGGAATGCTTGGTCAAGTCCAGGCCAACAGCAAAATTGCAGATATACGAGCAATATGAATGCTGCACCGACTAGGAGTCAGACACCACTGGTACTACTTCCAACCCTTCAGCGAGCATGCCACGGAGCTGTGTTAGATTCTTTTTACTTCGCGTATGAACAGCATACCACAACCGTTTTGTATCTTGCAGTCAGCGAAGTACAATAGTGGTATGCAGGAAAAAATTCAGGAGGCAATCGCCAGCGCACAGAAGATTGTTGTCATACAGGCTGACAACCCGGACGCCGATAGCCTTGGCAGCGCCCTTGCACTTGAACACGTCTTATGCGACCTCAAAAAAGACGTTGTC
>JBATAS010000318.1:0-14862 GCA_049661965.1 Ferruginibacter sp.
CAGTTGATGAACCAACCGGAACTCCATTCCTTGTCCATGCATATCCACCTGGTGCCGCAGCATTTGGTGTTACTGATGAAGAAATGGTTGTAGTTAATCCCGGGAATAACCTGGTAAAAGGGTTAGCCGAAATCACTACTACCGGTAGCGGATTAACAGTTAATGTTACCTGGAAAGAAGTAATAGCCGGACAAGGTAAAGCACCTTGTACATTTACACGATACAGGGATCCATTCATACTGACAGGAGGAGCCGAAACAGTTAGTGTAGCAGAAGTAGCTCCGCTGTAAACACCACCGTTAGAAATATTGCTCCATGTATTTCCGTTGTTTGTACTTACCTGCCACTGGTAGCTGTAAGGACCACTGCCGGTTACAGCAATAGTAAACGTGGCAACTTTATCTGTACAAACTGTACGGTTAACAGGTTGTGCAGCTACTACCAACGGATCGTTAACTCTTACGTTAACTGTTCTTGGTGCTGAGGTACAACCTGACGTTGGGTATCTGAATTGAATACTATACCCACCGCTTATGTCTCCGCCGTCGCCGGCAGCATCATCAACAATAAACAGTTTCCAGTCACCATTCATATCACCTGTAAACATTGATAAGGCTGGTGCAGCCTGAGTAACGGTGCCCGGTCCGGGAGCTGGCCAGTTATCAGGTTCAACACCTAATGTACCAACAAGGTTTGTTGGATGGTATGTTCCTGATGCATTGGCTGCTGCAGCCATATCGGGACCGGCATCGCTGAATGTATAAACAGCATTTGCAGGAATAGCCACATTACCTCCAACATCCGACATCAATATTACATTTTGTCCGCCTGGTGATTGTAACAATACATCAACATCACTTGCCCAGGTATGATTCATACCGTTCAAGGTTACTGAAGCTACCGAAACACCTGCAACAGGCAATCCTGTTACACTTATATCAGCAGAATACGGCGTTGCTGTACCTGAGCTGTTAATTGTTATAGGCGTAGTATTGCTGAATACAGGTAAAGCATCAGGTCCTACACTTTCTACAGTTACCTGGTATGGATACAGACCGCTGGCTGTTTGCAAAGTATACAGACAGTTTGCGGTATCTCCGGTGTAAGGTATTGTTGCAGCTGCATCTCTGTATAAGCCTGCAACTGGTGACCATATGCCTGAAGCGGGTACACCATACAGATAATTGAAGCTTAATGACCAGGAAGTTAATGTACCCTCGTCACCAGCTGCTGCATCGTATAATAACAGCGACCAGTCACCATTTGGTATACCGTAAAGCTGAGTCCAGCTGGTGCCTGTAGGAGGCATTCCTGCTATACTGCCTGCTGCTGAATTATTAGCATCAGCTTTAAAAACTCCTGTATAAGGATCAGAACCTGAACTTAGCGCTGCAGTGCCTGAAGAACTGATACGGGTATTGGTAAAGCCCGTTGTTGGCCCTGTACCACCTGAACCTGATAAATTAAAATCAAGATTCAACACATTGTTATTTGGTGCTTTTAAAGCAACAACTACATCTCCGGCCCAGGTGTGATTCATATTGAATGCTACAGTCATGTCCGTAATCTGTGCCGTTGCAGGCAAAGCTGCATTTATAGTACTTGTAACACCTGTTTGCGTATTATCTGTAACAACCAGTGTTAACGGACCAGACGCATAGCTGGCAGTAAATGGTGATGGAGCCAGTGAAGAGGCAATCTGCAGTTTTACAGCTGGGTCGCCAAGACACATAGTAACCGAAGCTGGTGTTACTGTTGGTACTGCAGGAGTGTAAACCACTGTGATAGTACCTGTATTAACACAACCCGTATTACCGTTGGTACCAGTTACGGTATACACCGTATTTACTGCTGGTGCCGCATAAACCCGGTCAGTTTGTGTACCTGCAATGTATGGAATACTTGCATTTGCATCAGTATACAAACCTGCTGCAGGGCTCCATGTATAAGTTAATGGTACAGCTGTTACGCCCGGTGTAGTATAATCTATCGTTATTTTCCAGTTGGTTAATGTTCCAACATCCGGTGCACCGGCATCATAAGCGGCTATCGTCCAATTGCCGTTTGGTGTTCCGTATAATGCACTCCAACTTTGCGTAGTTGGCGTAAAGCCTGTTGGGCCGCCAGCCAGTGTAAAGCCAAACGCAGTGAATGTGGCACCTACAGCATCTGCCTTAAAGGTACCTGTCCACGGTGCTGTACCGGCACTCAACAATGTTGTACCTGCTGAGCTGATTACGGTATTTACAAAGTCAACACCTGCATTATTGGTCTTATTAAGCAAGGCATCAAGGTTGAATATCTCGCCGTTTGGTGCTTTTACCACCATCACTACATCGCCTACAAAAGCATGCGTAATATTTGAAGTGATATGCACATTGGTTATTGTTGCATTAGCAGGAATACCTGATACCGCTATCACATTACTGCCTGCCGTTGCTGGCGGGGTCGGGAAGTTTCCTTCCGGAATGGGTACATTAATAGTACCAGATGTAAAGGTTTGAGAACCTGGTACCGGAGGAGGTGCTGAACCAGCTGTTAATAAAGTACCATTAATACCTGCAACACCGCCACATACAGGACTGGCTGGAGAAATTTCTATCACCGGTAATCCATTTACAGTTAATGTAGCTCCTGTTGAATTTACAGCCGGAGGACATGCACCACTTATTTGGCAACGGTACATATTATTATTCATAAAGATTGTTACCCCTGATAAATTAAGGGTAGCAGATGTAGCGCCACTGTAAATACCTCCATTGGTAATGTTATTGTAACTAGTACCACCGTTGGTACTTTCCTGCCACTGATAGGTAATTCCCTGACCAGTTGCTGCAACTGTAAAGCTTGCACTAGCTCCATCACATGCTGCTGCATCAGATGGGTTAGCTGTTACTGCCGGTCTTCCATAAACAACAACAGTTTTAGTAGCCGAAGTCTGACAACCGTTAGGTGCAGTACCAACAACAGTGTAAGTGGTTGTTTGCATAGGCGAAGCCGCTACCGGGTTACCGGTAGTGCTGCTAAGTCCCAACGCAGGAGACCATAAGAAGGTCCATCCTGTTGGCGGTGGTGCTGGCGGCACATTAAATATAATACAGAAACCACCGGCAATACTACCTTGGTCTCCAATTCCATCATCATCTAATACAAACAATTTCCATACACCATTAACATCAGCTGTATTTCCAAACATACTAAGCGCCGGTGCTGCCTGTGTTATAGAACCAGGTCCCGGAGCCGGGAAATTATCCGTAGCGCCAAGATTGGTTGGGCGATAAGTGCCGGTTGGAATAGGACCAGTAGTCATTAAAGGACCTGCATCAGTAAAGGTATAAGTAGCATTTGTTGTGATGTTGCCTCCTCCCACATCACTCATCAGTATTACGTTTTGTCCAGTTGGTGACTGAAGTAATACATCTACGTCTTCTGACCAGGTATGACTGAATCCATTAATAATAACAGACTGTACATTAACACCTGTTGCCGGCATTCCACCAACTGTAAGGTTAGAAGGATACGGCGAAGCATTTCCTCCTACAGGGATTGATATTGCACCTGAACTACATAATGTTGAAAGACCACCTGCACCTTCTACTGTTAATAGTGTAGGATCGCCGGCACAAAGTGGTGCGTCGGGGTCAGCAGTAATTTGTATAGGTGTTATTGTTGTAGCAGATACAGTTACAATAGGAGTACCACTGTTACCTGTACCAACACAACCATTTGCACTGGTTACAGAAACCAGGCTATAAGTTGTGGTTACAGCCGGTGTAATGGGTATATTAGTTCCGCTTATATAGTTGTTAACGGTGAAGTTACCACCCGGAGCGGCATTTATAACTACTGAATAAGGCGATACACCACCAGTAATAGCTACTCTTAAATTGGTAGTAGAACCAGTACATACCATTCCGCCAACATGGCTTAAAACAGATGCAGTTGGTCCTGAAGTTATAGTAACGGGAACTGCTGTACATGCTCCAGGAGTTACACAACCCCCTTCTCCTCGTACATAGTAAGTAGTGTTAGCAGCCGGAGAAACTGTAATTGTGCGTCCGGTTCCTACTAAAGTACCCCCGCAAGAGCCACTATACCAATTCCAGTCTGTAGCACTGTTTAATGAACCATTTGCAGTTAGTGTAGTAGATCCGCCAGGACAAACTGATGTAGAACCTGTTACTGTTGGTAAAGTTGGGTCTACGCAACAGCCTCCAAGTAAATTATCAATAGTCATCGTATACGAAGGACATTGAACACCAATTTGAGCGCCCATTAATACAACAACAATCGTTGCATTAGCAGGTACATTGAAACTGTAGGAAACGCCTGCTCCACCTGACAAAGAACTAGAGCCGCCATCGGCCAGGTAATTTGTACAAAGATTCGTAGGGTCAAAACTCCCCAGATAAGTAACACCAAAAACATCGCCACCGCCGGCATTAGCGGTATAGCCAACAGTTACACATTGTATGGTAGAAGTTGGGTTGGTAAATGTGTACGTATCATAAAAATACGGGCCTGTACCAAAGGGGCCGCCACACGCTTTGGGTGCAGCACAGGTAGAAGGAATGCCATCACGAAAAAACCTTCCATTAGTAAGCGTTGCATCGCCGGTTACTAAGCTACCGTTAAACGTACACACTAATTCAGGGTTATTGATAATTTGATTTTGAATTGACCTGGAAGCAAATGTTTTGTTCATTGCCGGGATATCTGTGTAAGACGGTCCTGACATTAAGCTTTTCATTTCTTCTCTGTTCAATTCATTCCGTAAAGCAGGTTTAGGGGCTGTTGTAGCTGAAGTGGCTGCTTTAGGAGAACTTTTGCGCCACCCGGTTCTGTTTGATTGTCCGGATGAACCTTCCATTTTTGCTTTGATCATTTCTTCTTTGGTCAAAACAGGTTGCGTTGTAACAGCAGATTTTTCTGAGACGGAAATTTTCTTCTTTCCGGTAGTGCTCAGATTCTGTGCACACGCTACTTTAAAGCATACACTCAAAAACAGAACCGGGAGGACTGTTTTGAGCAAGAACACCATAAAGTTTTTTTGGGTAGTTTTTTTTTGCATAAGTTAATTTTAGGTGAGTAAATAATTGCAGTAAGGAATTTCCTGTGCAATTTTTTTAAAATTTCCGCTAATTTACGGATTTTAACAGTTGAAAAAAAAAGTTAAGACTTTGAGATTCAATTAAATAAAAAAAACACCCAGATCTGGGTGTTTTTTTTATTAGTATTATAAAAAGTGATTAATTATCGTTTGCCTTTTTACCTTTTACCAGTCTTTGAGATACTGGTTTTTTAGAATCAGCTCTTGCAGCTTCTTTCTTTTTCGCATCATCAGCATCTGTTTTAGAAGCCTCAGTCTTTGAATCCGGAGTAGCTGTTTTAGCAGCTGCAGGTACAGTTGCTACAGTACCATCAGCATTAACAACAGTTGTTGCTTTAACATCGTCAGTTTGAGATGTAGCAGAAGACTGTGGCTTTACACCGGCAGCATTGGTTAATGCAGGAGTAGCAGCAGTAGCAGTCTTATTTTCAGTAACTTTTTTTCTGGCGTCCTTTTTTGCCTGTATATCTGAACTTTGAGCAGAAGCAAAGCTGCAGATTCCGAACATGATTATTGATGCAAGTAGTAACTTTTTCATTGTGTTAGTTTTTGATTTATGAGTAAAATAATTAGTTTTTTTTTAAACAGGCAGTATTCTTACAATGATACTTAATGAACTGTATGTCAAATATACTTTTTTATTTAGAACAACCAATTATTTAGATGTTTTTTTACAAAAAAATGAAGAAAAAAATGACTCTTTACAGAAACAGTAGCGGCAATACGCTTTAAACAGTTAATTCATAAGCCAATGAGTAAAAGTTCATTAAAGTTGTTTAATGTAGAGATTTTCAGGTCAGCCGCTTCCCATACGGGGTTTTTATATTCTGTTACGGATGGAACAACCACACATTTCATTTTTGCAGCTTTTACGGCAATCATTCCGTTATATGAGTCCTCAAAACAAATGCAATCTTTCGGCAAAGTGTTCAATTTTTGTGTACAGTTAAGGTAAACTTCGGGATGTGGTTTTCCATAAGCAAGATCAGCGGCAGATGAAATAACCTGTAAATGATGTCTGATACCCAGGAGGTCAATAACTACCTCTATCAGCTCAGGCGGAGATGAAGTTGCCAGCCCGATACGCATATTCATTTTGCTGAAAAAATTGAATATATAATCTACACCCTGCATTGGTTTGCCTTTTAGCTTAACCAGTTCAATTACTTTGTTTATTATTTCCTTTTCGGCATGCAAGGCTTCCTGTGCAGGTATATTGAATTCGGTAAACCAGTGTTCCAGAAATTCTTTTGTTCGTAAACCGGTAGTTACGGCATATTGCTGTTTTGTTAACCGAAATCCGTAATTAAGGAACAATTCATCCGCTGCATCTTTCCACAATGGCTCCGAGTCTATAAGCAAGCCATCCATATCAAATATTACTGTAGTAAATTTCATGTATGCAAATATATGTGTGCATTATATCTGCAGCAATAAAGTTTGTTTTGAAGCTTTAAAATAATTTATGCAGAGATTATATAAATTGCAGATGAGATATACTGCTTAAATAATTGATACATGAGAAAGTTGCTTACAGCTATTAAAGAATCGGCATTGGTAAAGAAATTGGTTTACGCAATAATTGGTACCCTGTCATTCCCGGGGTTGGCTATCATTAATAAATTACAGATTAGGGGGATGGAGAAACTGCATAGCCTTCCAAAAAAAAATGTGTTGTTTGTAAGTAATCATCAAACTTATTTTGCCGAAGTGATTGCTTTTCTGCATATTTTTTGTGCAGTGAGCTGGCGAAAAAAACACAGGCTGGGCATTCCTTATTATCTGTTGTGGCCTTATACCCGGGTTCAGTTTGTATCGGCCGAGGAAACCATGAAGAAAAATTGGCTGAGTAAAGTATTTGCGTTGGCCGGCTCTATTATGGTAAAACGTGTTTGGGTTGGCGATGCTAAAGAAACAAGAAAGGGTCTTGACCCCAGCGATACCCGAAAGATATCCAGGGCACTGGAAAAAAACTGGGTTATTACTTTTCCGCAGGGTACAACTACGCCTTTTGTACCGGGGCGAAAGGGTACTGCTTTTATTATTAAACATTATAAGCCCGTTGTTGTACCCATTGTAATAGATGGGTTTAATAAAGCCTTTGATAAAAAAGGATTGAAGTTTGTAAAAAAAGGAACAAAACTTACTGTAACCTTTAAAGATCCTCTACAGATAAATTTTGAAGACTCAACAGAAAAAATCCTGGAAAATATTATGGACGCCATAGAACAAAGCAAAAAGTTTAAGCCCGAAAATATTAATCCGTAACAAAAAGAGCTTTCAGTTCTACAGCTTCTTCGGGTTTCATTTTACCACCCAGTATCAATCTAAGCTGTCTTCTTCTTAAAGCACCTTCAAATAATTTATGCTCTTCTTCAGTTTCAGGAATCAACTGGTTTACTTTACGGGGTTTTCCATTAGGATCAAGTGATACAAACGTATAATAGGCTTCATTGCTTTTATATTTATATTGCTGAATAGCATCTTCGCCGTGCACAATTAAATGTACTTCCATACTGGTATTAAAGGCACGGGTTAAAGTTGCTTCAATATGAACCACATTCCCCAGTTTAATCGGGTTTTCAAACGAAATGTTATCTACAGAAGCTGTAACTACCGGTGCGCCGCAATGCTTCATGGCTGCCAATGCAGCCGCAATATCCATCCAGTACATCAGCCTGCCGCCCATCAGGTTGCCAAAAGTATTGGTATCATTGGGTAAAACCAGTTCTGTCATAACTACCAGCGATTCACTTGCTTTCTTATCCATCTGTAAAAATTTTGGCAAAGATAACGACCAAAAAGCAAGTACAGTTTTCGATTTATGCCGATGAAACGATTAGATGACTGATTAATGTTTGCCATCGGCATAATACCATCTAATATTTAAACGCTCGCCTTCGGCTTCCTTCTTAAATAAAGATGGTATTATTTGGCAGTTCGTTTTTGTTTTATGAATTTCGGTTACCGAATTATTTTTTATGACTGAACAAACAAAGATTTCTTTCGATAATACCGAATGTGCTTTTGCCGCAAAATCAAATGCTGAATTAAAAAAAGCAAATTTCCTATTTGGGATAATGGGTAAAGCTTGGCTGGTTAATATGGCTTTAAAAATAACACCACTGGCTATAAAATGGCATATACCTTTTACCAAAACACTCATCAGAAAAACAATTTTTAAACAGTTTGTTGGCGGAGAAACCCTTGAAGAAACAGCAAAGGTTGCTGATAAACTGGAAGCATATAAAGTTGAAGTTATTTTAGATTATGGGGTAGAGGGAAAAGAAGGGGAAGATAATTTTGAACATGCCCGTGATGAATTTAAGAAAGTGATTGACTATGCATCTACCCAGCCCAATATTCCTTTTATGAGTATTAAGGTTACGGGCTTTGCCAGGTTTTCGTTACTGGAGAAACTGGATGAAGCCATGCATAAAGCAGCAGGCACATTAATGAAACGCTACCTGGCAGCTGTTGAAGCATTACCGGATGGCGAAAAGGAAGAGTGGCACAGGGTAAGGTTGCGTATGCAGCAGCTTTGCGAAGAAGGGGACAAAAAAAATATCGGTGTTTTGATAGATGCAGAAGAAACCTGGATTCAGGATCCGGTGGACGCACTTACTATTTTAATGATGGATATTTTTAACCGGGATAAAGCAGTTATCTATAATACTATTCAATTGTACCGGCACGACAGGCTGGCATTTTTAAAAGATTCATATAAAGCCGCAGCAGAAAGAAATTTTATTTTAGGCGCCAAACTGGTGAGAGGTGCTTATATGGAAAAAGAAAGGAACAGGGCAGCAGAAATGAATTACACATCGCCTATACAACCGGATAAGGCTACCTGTGATAAGGACTATAACGCTGCAGTTGAATATTGTATTGAGCATATTGAAAAAATTTCGGTTGTTGTGGCATCGCACAACGAGTTCAGTAATTTATATACAACACAACTGCTTACCGAAAAAGGACTGTCGCATAATCATCCGCATATTCATTTTTCGCAATTGTACGGCATGAGCGATAATATTACTTTTAACCTTGCCAATTGGGGTTGTTCAGTAAGTAAATATTTGCCTTTTGGCCCTATTAAAGATGTTATTCCTTATTTAATGCGCCGAGCACAGGAAAACAGCTCGGTATCGGGACAAACAGGGAGAGAACTTGTTTTAATAAAGAAAGAACTGCAACGAAGAAAGAAGGGTTAACCAGGGGTTTAATAAAAGAAATTCAGCGGGTATATATAATATTAAATTATCTTTGGTATACCTAAATGCTGACCCGCTTACCCATAATAATACTCTTTCTATACCTCTTTCCTGCTGTAATTTTTGCACAGGCAAATAAACTGCCTGCAATTAAAATAAAGCAATCAATAAAAATAGACGGTAACCTGGATGATGCTGCCTGGAATGCTATTGAACCAGCCGGAAACTTTATAGTAACTACACCTGTTTTTGGAAAAGCTTCGGCCCGAAAAACGTTGGTAAAAATTGCGTACGATAATACTGCTATTTATGTAGGAGCTTATATGTACGATAATCCTTCAAATATCCGCAGGCAATTAACTGCACGTGATATGACTGACCGGCAGGATGTGGATATTTTCACTGTTGGTTTTGATACTTATCAGGATAAACAAAATGCCTTTGTTTTTAAAGTTACTGCAGCTAATGTGCAGGGCGATTTAAAAGTTTCGCAAACGGGTTCCAGTAATGGCGGCGTGGTATATGATAACAGCTGGGATGCAGTTTGGGAGAGTAAAA
This sequence comes from Ferruginibacter sp., assembly GCA_049661965.1. Lineage (GTDB taxonomy): Bacteria > Bacteroidota > Bacteroidia > Chitinophagales > Chitinophagaceae > Ferruginibacter. Next base: position 9,883 of record JBATAS010000318.1, read on the forward strand.
CAAGTATAAAAGCTGATGGGTGGGTTGCTGAAATAAAAATACCATTAAGTGCCATCAGGTTTTCGAAAAAAGAATTACAGGACTGGGGGATAAATTTTGCCCGTTTTACCCGGCTCGAAAATGAAAACAGTGTGTGGAGCCCTCTTGATCCAAATATAAGCGGAGAGTTGAACCAATGGGGTACATGGACAGGGTTAAATAATATTAAACCTCCAACCCGCCTTTCGTTTTTACCATACCTGTCGGGAGGTTTCAGGGTTTCGCCAACAGATAAAGGCAATGTAACCGAGTTTTTAAAAAGCGGGGGCATGGATGTAAAATATGGTGTTAGTGAAGGCTTCACATTGGATATGACCCTGATACCTGATTTTGCACAGGTACAAAGTGATAATGTATTCTTAAACCTATCACCTTTTCAGGTAAAGTTTGATGATTACCGTCCCTTTTTTACCGAAGGCACTGAACTCTTTAATAAAGCAGGATTGTTTTACAGCCGACGAATTGGAGATGCACCTAAAAGGGTTACCGAAATATTAAACAATTATGGCAATAAAGCAGATTGTGAAATAATAAAAAACCCCAGCATTACCAGATTATATAATGCTACCAAATTTTCGGGCCGTACAAAAAGCAAACTGGGCATTGGTATTTTTAATGCTGTTACTGTGCCGATGTATGCTAAAATTCGAAACCTGACAAATGGTACAGATAGCAGTATCTTAACCGAGCCCTTAACCAATTATAATATTATTGTTTTAGATCAGGTTTTAAAAAACCGATCTTCGGTAAGTTTCACCAATACCAATGTTTTGCGTAAAGGAAACAGCCGCAATGCTAATGTCAGCAGTATTGATTTGTCTTTGTTCGATAAAAAAAATAGAAATAATTTCTCATTTACGGGCAGGTATAGCTCGGTTTGGGGAAAACAGGAAAATAAAAATGGTTTTACAACCGCCGCAGGTTTTGGAAAAGTGAGTGGTATTATTCAATATAGAACCGGGATCAGTATTGAAAGTGATAAGTACGACCCCAATGACCTTGGGTATATTCAAAACAATAATTCTTTTGAATACAATGGTAATATCAGTTATATCATAAACAGGCCAACAAGGTATTTCCTTAATTATAATTACAAACTAAGCTTCAGCAATACATATTTATATAAACCTTTTGAGTGGACGGGTTTTAAAATGAATACAAGCGCCTTCTTTTTATTCAAAAATTTCTGGGATCTTTCTTTTTCTTTTGAAGCTTCTCCCCGCTGGAATAAAGATTATTTTGTTCACTCCAATGTTTACACAGGATACTTTCTCAGGCGTACACCATATTATTACTTTGCTGTTAACGGAAGCTCCGACAGCCGCAAAAAATTATTTGTAAACTGGAAATTGGGCGGAGCAGAATCTCCTTTGCCAAATGATCCTTACTGGACCGGCGTTTTGGGTTTACGTTACCGTTTCAGCAATAAATTACAGGCAAGTACAAGTTTTGAAATTGTTCAGGATAAAGGAAACTGGGGTTGGGCATATAAAGTAAACCCTGATGGATCTCCGGTAATTGCCCGGCGAAATGTACATACAAATACCGCTTTAGTAAGTGCACAGTATAATTTTAATTCCAGGATGAATATAAATATCAGGGTGCGTCATTACTGGTCGTTGCTTGAAAATACCAATTTTTATAATTTAAAAGCTGATGGATACTGGAGAGACACAACATTTTTTGGTAACGAAAATTTAAACTTCAATACATTTAATGTTGACATGTTTTACACCTGGGATTTTTTACCCGGAAGCAGGATAACCGTTGCCTGGAAAAATGCATTGGGCAGCAACGTGAATATTGACCCGTACCGCCACATGCATTACAGAAACAATGTTGCTGCAGTATTGAATAATCCGCATAGTAATGAAATTACTGTTAAGGTTGTTTATTTTCTGGATTACCTGAAACTGAAAAGAAAAAGATGATAACTTTTAAACTGTACGGATAGTACTAAACTTTAATGGTTTTGAAATAAAAAGTAAACAACTTATATTGTAGAAAAAAACTACTATGACACAAGACAACACTGCTGATGTTTTACAGTATGATGAACACAACAAACCTAAACTGCCATCGGGTTTAAATGTACTTACCATTTTAACTTTTATTGGATGTGCCTTTCAACTGCTTGGTTCTTTATGGAGTTTTTTCACTGCAAAAAGTTCTTATGAAAATCTTGATAAACTTTCTGCACAAATGAATTCGGACAGTATGCCCGGTTGGGCAAAATCAATGATGGGAGATCCGGAAACTATGGTGCAGATGATTACCAAGACCTATGAGAACAGGATTCCTATCGTAGTATTATCATTGGTTGCAATAGGGCTTTGTTTTTATGGCGCTATGCAAATGCGGAAGTTAAAAAAACAAGGGTTTTTATTTTATACAATTGGTGAATTGTTACCCTTCCTCACACAATTCCTGTTCTTAGGTGCATTTGCTTTTTCTGGCTTCGCCATGATTTTTGGAACTGCAATAGCATTACTCTTCATTCTGTTATATGCCATGCAGCGTAAGCACCTGGTCTATTAATTTTTATTATTAAGAAATTAAAAAGCAGGCTTGTAAGCCTGCTTTTTTTTGTTGCAAAAAATTAATATGTATAATACTACCAGGCTTTTGAAGTGTTACCGTTCAGTATCTTAACAAGATAGAGATGTTTGTTTTCAAAATAGTCGGGTATGGCTTCATCTTTAGATAACCTAACAGCCTTAAAATTGTATTCGCAAAACACTTTTACATCTTTACTATTGATGCGGTTCATAAAATCATCTGGGTTTTTGGTAAGCAATTTTGTAAACATATATACCGACTCAAAACCTTTAAAAACCATATCGCCCGGTTTGTTGCCTTTATATTTATTGTAATAGGCTGCAGTAAGTGACCTGCTGAATTCATCATTCTTTTCATTATAATACGGGGTAGTATAGTATATCGGAAAATCAGCGATCTTTTTCTTGTCGTACAATGAGGCAAAATTATCCCAGGTAGGCATTCCTATTAAAGTAATGGGGTATGTTTTACTGAGTTCGTAACCTGCTTTTGCCAGGTTACCCGCAAATGTTTCGTCAAGGCTTCCGCCAATAATAATGTTCTTGCGGTTACTGTCTAATTTCGATTTAAGAAAAGCTGTGGTTATATTGTTTTCAGCATCTAAGGTTTCAATGGGCAGTAACGGTTTTCCATCCTGTTCATTTATACTTTTAAAAAAAGCAGCAACCATATCTTCCTGTGCTCCCTTTTGCCTGCACAGGTATATTTTATCGGTGCCGTGATTTTGCAGAATATAACTGTAGATGGCATCACAATGCGCTTTAAGTGTAGAGTTCATGATTACCAAAAAAGGGTTTCCTGATATACCGGCATCATTTGGATAAGTAACCGAAATGAAAGGGATGTTCTTTTGGTAGGCAAACTCGGCTAACTGTAAATATTCAGCATCTTTAACGCTGCCGATGATTAACTGGAGGCTATCTAATTTTTTATTTCTGATAAGAACAGGAACAGGTTCAGTAAATGATTTAGTGTCGTAAATGCTGGCATCAATAAAATCATCACCTGCCTGTAAACTGTCTAATGCCAGTTGTACACCGTGTATAAAATCTACTGCCGGTGCAATAAATCTGGGTATGCTTTGCCTGTATTTAAAGGTATTCTTGTTAAAGACAGAGTCAAGATAAAGTGGTGCAAAAATACCCACTTTATAATGTGGGGTTTTTACAATAGTATCGTCTTGGGCATATAATTGCGAAGTGCTAAAAACTGCGATCAATAAAAAGAGTCCAACAATACATTTTTTATTCATAGTATAAATTCAATTTCGTAAATCAAATGTTCAGTATTCCGGTTACTGATTTAAAACCTTTTGTTATTCCCACTCAATGGTAGCCGGAGGTTTACTGCTTATGTCGTACACCACCCGGTTAATACCCGGCACATTATTTATGATCTCATTACTTATCTCAGCTAAAAATTCGTAAGGTAAATGCGCCCAGTCAGCAGTCATACCGTCAACTGATGTTACTGCCCGAAGGGCAACGGTAAATTCGTATGTTCTTTCATCACCCATTACACCTACACTTTTAACAGGTAATAAAATGGTACCTGCCTGCCAGACTTCTGAGTACAAATTATGTTTTTTTAATCCATTCATATATATAGCATCAGCATCTTGCAACAACCGTACCCTTTCTTCAGTAACTTCTCCTAAAATTCTTATGCCAAGGCCAGGGCCGGGAAAGGGATGTCGGAACAGCATTTCTTCGGGTATTCCCAGTTCCAAACCAACTCGCCTAACTTCATCTTTAAACAATGAACGCAGCGGTTCAACCAATCCAAGTTTCATATAATCCGGCAGTCCGCCAACATTATGATGAGATTTGATAGTGGCTGATGGTCCATGTACCGAAAGTGATTCTATCACATCCGGGTAAATAGTTCCCTGTCCCAACAATTCAACACCTTCAATCTTATGTGCCTCCTGGTCAAAAATTTCTATAAAACCACCGCCAATTGCTTTTCTTTTTTCTTCGGGATCTGTTTTACCGGCCAATTTATTGTAAAAATGTTGTTTAGCATCCACACCAATTACATGCAGTCCAAGTTTATTGTAAGTTTCCAAAACCTGTTCAAATTCGTTCTTACGAAGTACACCGTTATCTACAAAAATGCCATAAAGGTTTTGGCCAATGGCTTTGTGTATTAATGTTGCGGCAACAGTACTGTCAACACCACCACTTAATCCCATGATCACTTTTTTATCACCTATTTGCTTTTTAAGTGCCTCAACGGTATCAGTAATAAAGTGGGCAGGCGTCCAGTCCTGGCTGCATCCGCATATATTTACCAAAAAGTTTTTAATAATTGTTTTGCCTTCGGCAGAATGATAAACTTCTGGATGAAACTGTAAACCATATAGCGGAAAAACTCCGCTAT
>JBATAS010000319.1:0-16776 GCA_049661965.1 Ferruginibacter sp.
GCCTGGAGGTTTACGGAGGAGTAAAGAACATGCTTAATTTTCTTCCCAAAAATCCGTTGTTGCATCCCGATGATCCGTTTGATAAAGCCGGCGGAAAGTATTTCGATCTGAACGGAAATGCAAGGCCAGATACCAATCCATACGGATATACATTTGATCCGTCGTATAATTATGCGCCGGTGCAGGGAGCTAAAGCATTTTTGGGAGTCCGTTGGGTACTCAGGTGATTTTATTTAACAGCGGCAATACCAACAATCAGCGATTCCAGGTTTTTTTCCTTACAATAAGTTTTGCATAAATTTTCTGCCGTATCTAAAACCTGTTGAATGGTTATTTGTTTTGGTCCGGCAAGTTTATAAGCCTGTGTTAACGCAGATTTTTCATTAGTTTCAGATGTTTGTAAGATCGCTTCTTTAATTGCTTCAACCTTCAATCCGTTATCTTTTAAATTCCCCAGTTCAGCAATCATCCAGCTTAGTGCATAAAACCTGTTCTTCTCCAGCAATAAAAATTGTTTTTGCGTACCGGCGTCAGGCATCACATTATATTTCGATCCTGTTATTTCTTTGGTAAGGTATTTAGAGAGGTATTTCGGCATGGCCGTTTTTGATTCACTCAACTGGATACCTCCTCTTAATGCCTGCGGATAAATACTCAGCCAGCGTATCTTTCTTCTGAACTCATGCACATCATCCTCTACATTGGTAAAATGAAAATCTTTTTCATTGATGAATTCAAGAATTTTATTGATAGCAGTTATATAATAAGAACGAATGCTTTCCATATCTTCTTTCTCAGCAAGCCAGTCAGCTTTTGCCAGCCGCTTCCTGATTTTTTTCATCCTGATATTTCCATCACTCAGCCATTTTTTCTCTTTCAGAATTTCATTCAGACTTTGAACTTTCTCCCTGCTTTGTGCCTGCAGGTATGCAGTAACAGGTTTGGGAACTTTTTTATTGCTGATGAATTCCTTGGCAAAGGAATCATAATAGTCAATGGCACCAATGGCATCTTCCAGTTGTTTAAAACGGTCTTTAAGTTTGGTAAACTTTTTTTTGTTGTGAATACCTGCGTACATTTTTGCCAATGCTTCCAGCATAAACAATGCTGTACGGGCATTATTACTGTAAAGCCATAATGCAGGATTTTTTTGTCTGGATGCTTGTGTAATCAGTTCCTGTAACTGGTTCAAAAAATATTCAAATCTTGCCTGGCCATTTTTCATAAATCTTATATTTAATTGCGGTTGATCGTTCCCCTTTTAGGGGGCTAGGGGCTAATTTTCAAAAAATGCTACTCCGCCGCCAACCCATTCCTTATTTTTATTGTAGCGTGTGCCAATCATTTTGCCCTTACTTAACCTGGCCAGGTTATGTACAGCTTTGGGCCTGTCCCAGCCATGTTTCCAGAAATAAAATAAACGTATCTCTGCTTTAGCCGGTACATCTGGTGTTTCAATCACATCGGCGTATTTTACCTTTTTTTGCAGTATCCAGTTCTCAGGGTCTTTAACTGCATCAATATCTTCTTTGGTAACATCTATAACTACGCCCATGCCAGCAAACGAGAAAAGCGGCTTTAACACATAATTTTCAAGATCGGCAGGCATTTGCTTTAGTTCATTTAAAAAATATGTTTGAGGAACGTATGGGTTTTCAATAAACGGTAAAGTAAACTTACTGATGCGGTAAAACCAGTTGGGATGCGGTGCCCATTCCACATCGTACTCTTTGGTAAGATCAACAACCTCGCCAAGGCCTTCCTGTTTTTGAAGGTCATCAAAAATTACCCGGTTGTAAATTCTTTTAATGAGCGTTTTTTTGCCGTTGTTATCGTAATATAATTTATCGCCTTCGGCAATCAGTTTTGTTAAACAAACCATTTTTATACCCAGTAATTGTTCGGTACAGTAAAAGTCAATCCTGGTTTTTTGCTGTTCCGGAAAAATTTCGAGCAGTATCACATTTTCCGGATCCATATCACCAACAATAATATCTTTCAGCAGTTGTATGTAAGTCTCTTTATTGTATCCACTTAAATAAGGCGAAAAATTTGAGGGCAGGTCTGCATACTCCGCAGTTAATTCCGAATGAAATGCCTGGAACGCATACAGTGTAGGAAACCCCTGCATTTCTATCAACTGCGGCTCCAGTTCTCCGTTTTCATTTTCGCAGACACCAAAATCGAAAACCAAAAATTCGGTATGTTTGTTTTCGTTTGGTACCCTTACGTTTTCCGGAATACCTCTTTCGGTAACTTCAATAAATTTCGGGTCAACAATCACATCAATAATGTCTTCACAGGCATTCAGCATTTTATCTGTAAATTTTTTTGGAATAAATATGGGAGTTTCAGCATTTCTGAAATCGAGGGAACCAGGATGAAGTGCTTCAACTTTTTCCATGTAGGCATCATACTTTTCTTTGGTAAAAGCAGCGTTGAATTTTTGTCGGAGTTCTTTTATCATGTTGCGAGGAACTTTTTGATTATTTTATTTGAGTTCAATAAAAATAACTATAAAATTTCAATTAACACGGGCTTTTGTCAGGCTGCGATACGGAGTTCCTATTGATGACACAGGTGAGATGTATCGTTGCTTAACATGACAGTGCAGGAGACTGATTCAATTGCAAAAGATAAATAATGGCTTGTTGTATTCCTGAAGAACTATTACACTTCAACCGGTTGTAAAGCTTCCACAGCATTCAGTAAAAAATTGGGAAGTATATGTGCATAGGTCCACATTATTTTCTCAGGATCGTTTAAATGGTCAATCATAGATATCCATTTTTCTTCACCATGATTTTCAATTACGGTTTTTTTCTTTTCTTCAGTTTGCAGATGAAGGCTCATACCAACAGCATCGGCTTCAGGATGAAATTGGGTACCTATCATATTGTCATTGAACCTGATGGCCATAATGGCTCTCTCGAATGGAACATGTGGCCTGTCTTTTTCTATGGCTAAGATAGATGCACCCATCTGGCGCAGCTTATTATGGTTCGGTTCGGTTACCTGGTAATCCCGGCTGTCAACTGCATAAAACGGATCCTTTAACCCGTCAAAAATAATTTCATTTTTTCCATCGCTGAGTAAATGCATGGGAAAGATGCCGAAGGAGGTGCTTTTTCTTTTATTTACGTTGGCCACAGCATAATGCCGGCAAATCAATTGAAATGAATGGCAGATAAACAAGACCTGCTTTTTTTGAACACGGGCAGGGTTGTTATTCCAGTGCTCCACTTTCTTTAGCCAGCTAAAATAAACCTTCTCCCATTCGCTGCCTTCACTTTCCAAAGGGCTGCCGGGGCCACCGGTCGAAATAAAAATATCGTAACTGAGATCAGGAACTTCCTGCTTAAGACGAACATCAAATTCATCCCAGCTTAAATCAAGATGATTGGTTTCGCCAAATTGATTGAGGATTTCACGGATACAACGCATGCCCTGATTGGCAAAGCCTTCATACATGTCCAGAATAGCAATACGGATGGATTTCTTTTCAGTCCAGTTCATATACAAACATAACAATTTTTTAAAACAAGGGCTTTCATCAGCTGCCTTGTATTTATTAACGTATTGTGGATAGAAAGATTATGTAAAAATTACCTAAGTACAGAATAAAGGCGATTTAATTATAATAAGATGATGAAAACCTGCTTGCAACATGACTTTGCTCAGTTACAAACACATATTTTTTTAACAACTTGTGACAAACTCAAAACTGAATATGAAAGTAAGGGAAAAGGATTTTACAAAATTGCAAATGCTGTTTGACAATGGATTCAATAATGATCCCGGTCCCGGGTCTGTAGCCGAAATACAGGCGTTTGAAAAAATACAAAAAGGATTTGCCAACCAGTTTGAACTTTTTTTTCCCGATAACCTGGCTTCAAAAACTATTGTTGTAATACCAAGCCTGTCGCTGGATCAGGAGGTGTTGGAAAAAGTTACGGGGTCCATGCATTATGAAGAACGCTTTTTATGTCTGCTTATGTTGTTACGAATGCCACGGGCTAATGTAGTGTTTGTAAGCAGTATGCCCATTGACCCTGTTATTATAGATTATTATTTACACCTGCTTCCAGGTATAACCGGTTATCATGCCCGTGAAAGACTCACGCTGATAAGCTGTTATGATTCATCGGCGATTCCACTTACAGAAAAAATATTGCAAAGGCCCAGGCTGATTGAAAGGATCAGGCATGCTATTCCTGCGGGAAATGTAGCCCATATAGCCTGCTTTAATACCACTGCTTTTGAAAGGACATTGGCAGTAAAGCTGGATATCCCCATTTATGGCTGCGACCCTTCAGTAATATACCTTGGGACCAAAAGTGGCAGCCGCAGGGTTTTTCTTAAAGCCGGTGTGCCGATGCCTCCGGGTGCTGAAAATTTAACCTGTTTAGAAGATATTGTACATGCCGTGGCCGCATTAAAAGATATGCATCCCGAAATTAAAAAAGCAGTTATAAAATTAAATGACGGGTTTTCAGGAGAAGGGAATGCTATATTGAGGTATCCCGAAAATCTTTCATCAAAAGAAATGTATAACTGGATACACAGTAACCTGTATAAAGCTATTGTTCCGGTAGCCAAAGATTTAAGCATTGAAATGTTTCTTGAAAAATTTGAATTAATGGAAGGTATTGTGGAAGCATTTGTTGAAGGGAAGGTAAAAGTTTCACCTTCGGTACAATGCAGAATAAATCCTAAAGGCGAAATTGATATCATATCTACCCACGACCAGGTATTGAGTGGTGAAGACGGGCAGGTTTTTATTGGGGCTCATTTTCCGGCAGATGAAAGTTATCGTTCGGAAATAGCAGCCATGAGCCGGTCAATAGCCGAAGTGTTAAAAAACGAAGGCGTGCTGGGGCGGTTTGGAATTGATTTTATTTCGGTTAAAGAGAAAGGTGGCTGGAAACATTATGCTATAGAAATAAATCTGCGTAAAGGAGGTACCACGCATCCTTTTTTAATGTTACAGTTTTTAACTAACGGTACTTATGATGAAGCCAATGGCGTATTTGAAACTCCCAATAAACAACAGTTATTTTATTTTGCTTCTGATAATGTACAGAATGAAAGGTACAGAGGATTAACACCGCAGGATCTTATTGATATAGCCATGTTTCATGGACTGCATTACGATGGAGCCGCACAAAGAGGAGTGATGTTTCACATGATCGGAGCTTTATCGCAATATGGAAAAATGGGAATTGTATGTATCGGCTCCTCTCCGCAGGAAGCCTTCTCTTTATATACAAAAACAATAGAAGTGCTCGATGCCGAAACCGGAGCATAGCTGTATAAAATATTTTGCGGCACAACAGCCCGTTATCTTATTAAAATAACCGTTCCCTTCATCTCTACCACAGCCCCGTTTTTATCTATTCCTTTTATCATCCACACATAAGTACCTGCTGCAGCGGGCTTGCCTTTCAGTGTTCCGTCCCAGCCCTGCATCCATTGCCTGGTTTCATACATCAAAGCGCCATACCGGTTAAATATTCTGAAATAATCAGTACTTCTGATGCCAACCGGTGTTGGCCGGAAAATATCATTAAGTCCATCACTGTTTGGCGAAAAGGCATTGGGTAAATAATAGGTTGGGCCTTCGTACGCTTTTACAAAAACATCATCATCATCAGTACAGCCAATAGCATCGGTAACAAAAACATGAAAATAAGTATCAGTAAATAATGTAGCCAGCGGATTTGCAATAAACGGATTATTCAACGGGCTTGTGGGGCTCCATACATAATCTACTCCGCCTGTTGCCAGCATCTGATGCGGCCTGCCCAGTATTGCATTGGTATCGTTGCCGGCAAATGCTACAAGCGGGGGTTGCATAATTACATATACACTGTCGGTTACCGAAAAATTGCAACCATAATTATCAGTTACAGTTAAAATAAATTTCCGGGTTGTATCAATCCTTACAACAGTGCTGGCATTGTTTGGCGTGTTAAGAGAATCGGGTGGTGACCAGGCATAATTTACCGTGCCCGATAAATTTGTTGCACTGCCATATAAAATTGCATTGGTTTTATAGCAGATGGTTGTATCGCTGCCAGCATTGGCTACGGGCTTATGTAAAACATTCACGGTTACCGAATCTGTGCGCTGACAAACACCCCATGTAGCCGCCAGGTAATATTTTATGGTATCGGTTGGCGATGCAACGGGGTTTCGGGCCGCATCATCATCTAAAGTGGCAGCCGGTGTCCATTTAAAAGTATCGGTAAGTGCATTGGTTTGCGGTAATAAAATAATGCTGCTGCCAAAGCAGATGGTACTGTCGGGCCCAAGTTCCAGCCGCATGGTATCATTTAATATAACCGTTGCAGCCAGGTTACTGATACAGCCATTTGCATCTTTTACTTTTATTGCATTGTAATTGCCCGATGGTAAATTTAAAAATACATTGGCAGGTTGATAGCTTATGCCATTATCAATTGAATATTCATAAACAGGTGTTCCGCCGCTGGCAGTAATATCAATATTGCCATCATTATCGGGGCAGGTAGCCGGTATAACCGAGGCTGATGAATTGAGTGCTGTTGGTTCAGTAATAATAATAGTGGTATCCTGTGTACAGCCAAGGTTGTTTTTTATGCGGAAAGTGTGAGAACCTGCCGCAAGACCGGTAAACAAACCGCTGGTTTGGTAGGTTACCCCGCCATTGGCGGAAAATTCAAAAGGCACATCAGGTCCTGCCGGAGTAAATAAAACTTCACCTATGTTCTGACCATTGCATAACAGGTCTTTTTTAATACCATTTGTACTAAAAGGCATCGGTGCAGTTATTGTAACTGTTGTCTCGCCGGTACATAATGAACCAATTAGTCTTGCTGTAATGGTATATGTACCTCCGGGCAAATTAAATACAGGTGAGGTTTGCCAGTTTATTCCATCTGAAGAATATTCAATATTGGCGCCAAGGGGCGATGTAACTGTTATTTGTCCGTTACCCGATGCCGGACAAAGAGCCGGTGTAATATTTGTTGAAATGGGATTGAGTGTTTTATATACTATGATGGTATCGGATCCCTCCGTTTGCATAGCAGGATTATCACATTGTCTATAAAATGCCCTAATCACATAACTCATACTGTCTTCGAACTGGCAAATTCCTGAAAAAGTTGCTTCCAGTTCTCCATTGCCTAATATGGTAGTAGTGCCTCTGGCAACCCATACACCGTTTTTATAAACTGCAACACTGTCAAGAAGTGAAGTTGGTCCGCTTGGCACAAAACGCCAGGCTTCCTTGATTATCTGTTGCTGAAATAAATTCCTCCCGGGCGGGGCCGAAAAGGGAGTTGCCGGTAAGCCGTCTTTTTGAATTCCGATAATAGTATTTGATCCGCCACAAAGCGGGTTATTATCAATAAAAATATCAATCAATCCTGTTCCTTCATGCAATACAACTTCGAACGTAGCCCTTAAATTCTGACAGTTATACAATTTTACATTGGAGTAAGCCATTACAAATCTTCTGCATGGAGCAGTACCTTCAACACGTGCTTCAATTTTATATGTTGGGTCGGCGGGTTCAGGTAAAAGATCCTGATAAGCACCCATGATGGCAAGTTTTGGATATAAAGTGCCGTCCGGAAAAGGGGGTGCCGGGCATGCATAAGTTGCCGTTCCCGAACCAATAAAAGGAAGAGGATCAGAAACTATGTAGTTATTTCCTGTTAAGGCATTGGAAATGTCAAAACTGATAATTCCGTTAGTACCCAAAACATAATCTTTATAATTAGCACCATAAAAACAAAAGACAAAAGGAAGGGTAGCAACATCACCATACTTATCATCCTGATCATTCATACAGGGTAATTGATAAAGAGGCGCTGCAGTAACAAAGGGATAAGGATTATATGGAATAGAAATTACCTGGTAGTCTTCACTAGTTCTTATATCAGGTATCCTTGCTTTTAAATCAAGGCATGGCTGCAGACAGGAAATGGTTGTATCATTACCTGCAGCAACATTAAAACATGATTGTGCTGATAAGTTTGAATTGATTAATAAGCAGGCAAAAAAAACAGAAAGTAAAATTTTCCTCATCACTACGGTTTAAGATAAACAGGAGAATGAAGATAATTAAAATCCCGCTGAATTGAAATATCTTAAAAATCCCATCGCACAAAAGCCTCCATAGCAGCATATTGTGTTAGCCCCAGTTTTGCGTACAACTGAGCTGTATTAGCATTACGTTCCTCTGCCCGCTGCCAGAATTCACGGTCATCGCTTCCCTGGAAAGGCACACTATCCTTTTGCGATTGGTGTATGAAAATACCATGGCGTTTTTTTACCACCTGGTCGGGGCTCATAGGCACCGCCATTTCAATTTCGGTGATATCCCATTCCTGCCAGGCGCCCTTGTATAACCAGAGCCAGCAATTGTTGATCCAATGGTTTGTAGTTTGTAGTTTGTGGTTTGTAGTTTTAATGCGTTTCAGCGCTTCAATCACCACGTCAAAACAAACCTTATGCGTACCATGTGGGTCAGCAAAATCGCCGGCGCAATAAATTTGCTGTGGTTGCAATTCATTCAGCAGATCAACGGTTTGCTGTACATCTGCTTCCCCCATCGGATTTTTTTCAATAGTACCCGTTTCATAAAAAGGCAGGTTCATAAAATGATATTGCGAATCGCCAAGGCCAACATATTTACAGGTGGCTTTGGCTTCACATCTTCTTATTAATCCTTTAATGGCACGTATGGTAGCAGTATCTTTCTCACTCGATTTTTTTACATTTAAAAAAGCAGTTGCTTCTTCCAGAATTTTTTTGCTTTTGGTTTCATCAATGTCGAACATGCTTTCGAAACCTACAGCAAAATCAATAAATCTTGTTACAAACTCATCTGTTACGGCAATATTACCACTGGTTTGATAAGCCACATGTACTTCATGCCCCTGGTCGTGCAGGCGCATAAAAGTACCGCCCATGCTGATGATATCATCATCGGGGTGAGGAGAGAAGATGATTGCTTTTTTAGGAAAAGGTTCGCTGCGTTCGGGGTGATTGGTACGCTGATCGGCAGGTTTACCGCCAGGCCAGCCGGTTATACTGTCTCTTAACAGGTAAAAAACCTGCAGGTTAATTTCGTAGGCATCACCTTTTTCAACCAACAGATCGCTGAGGCCATTATCGTTATAATCAATGTTGGTTAAACTTAAAACGGGTTTGTTCAGTTTTAATGCCAGGTGTACAACTGCCCGTTTCATCATTTTATCCGTCCAGGCACATTCGCCGGTTAACCACGGACTCTTAAAGCGGGTAAGCTCAGCCGCACATACTTCATCAATAACAAAAGTGCAATCGTCGTGGTTTTGTAAAAGAGATGCCGGTATATCTTCTGTATCATCTTCCTCAACTGCTTTTTTTATCACGGGGGCTTTTGTTTGCCCCCAGGCCATCAGTATTATTTTTTTACTTTTTAGTATGGTATTAATGCCCATAGTGATAGCCATACGGGGTACCTGGCTCATATTGCCAAACTCATACGCATTGGCAATACGGGTGCTGTTATCTAAAGTAATCAGTCTTGTTTTTGTGTATATGCCACTGCCCGGCTCGTTAAAACCTATATGGCCGTTAACACCAATTCCAAGTATCTGCAGGTCCAGTCCTCCGGCTTCTTCAATTTGCTTTTCGTAATTGAGGCAATGCTCTTTCACTTTGTCTTTAGGTATCATGCCATCGGGCAGGTGATAGTTGGCGGGATCAATATCGGTTTGCTCAAATAAATTCTTACGCATGAAATAATGATAACTCTGCAGGGCATCCTTATCCATGGGGTAGTACTGGTCGAGGTTGAAAGTGATGACGTTTTTAAAACTCAACCCTTCTTCCTTATGCATGCGTACCAGCTCGGCATATAACGTTTTGGGCGACGAGCCGGTGGCCAGGCCAATCACCGGTTTTTTACCGATTGCTTCTTTTTCTTTAATAAGATCAGCAATCTGCTGTGCAACAAATGCAGAACCTGTTCTGGAATCTGCGAAAATTTTTACCGGAATTTTTTCTAACGAATCGGTGAGGTCTATTTTGGTCATAGTTTTTAAACGTTGTATAAAAATAAAGAATTATTTCACGCAAAGGCGCAATTTAGCTTTGCGTCTTTGCGGTTCCTTTGCGCCTTTGCGTGAAAATCCTAATCCACTTCTATCTCATCTACAAACAACCAGGCCGGGTTACCGCCGCCGGGTTTACCCGATGGTATGATGCCATAATTTTTTGCCCTTACCTGTATGTACCTGCAGAATTTTTCCTTTTTAATTTCTATCTTATTAATATCATCTTCTGTGTTTATATCAACAGTAATAGTTTCCAGTGGCGGATGACGGGTGATAATGGTTGTATCTATATAAGGAATGTAAGTGATTTCTACCTGCTTTGGCAGATATATCCAGCTGCCCGTTTGTTTTAACACATGCAAGGTAACTTTTGATATATCCATGTCTTTACCCAGATCAATGGTAACATCAAGATCATCTCCTTTAAATCCTAAAAATTCCGATGATTTGCTCATGCCTTTTTCATTCTGTATACCATCAACTAAAGTAAAGGCAGCATTGCCGGGATATGATTTGGAGGGAGGGTTTATGATTGTAATCTTTTTACCGGTTGCTTTGTTAAAAGAAAATATTTGCGAAACAACACTAACTTCTTTACCGTCCGAAAATAAACTGGCTGCATATTTATCGGATGACTCAATTTTTATGGGCCCGCTGTACCCCAGGGCATAGGCATGTATGCCGGCTGTATAACTGATCTTTGCATCTTTAAACTTACTTAGCAGTTGCCATTGTATGCCATTGAAATCTGCTGTTGGTAAAACTGATGCCTGCAAATCATAATACGCTTTGCTGTAATTAATTTTTTCTTTTTCCAGCCTTTCATAAACTGCCGGCAACCTTCTTTCAAAATCTTCCCAGTTTCGTTTTTCCCTGGGGCTCCACAGCACTTCACTCAATGCAGTCATCCGTGGAAACATCATGTACTCAACCTTGGCCGGGTATTCCATATATTCTGCCCACATATTAGCCTGTGCGCCTAAAATATATTTGCCTTCTTCGGCTGATAGTTCTTTGGATATTGGTTCGTAAGCATAAACATTTTCAATAGGGTTGTAACCACCAATGGTAACACTGTCTTCATTCTTACTTTGTGTATGGTCAAAATAAACAGGATTGCCCGGCGTCATAATTACCTGGTGTTTTTGTTTAGCCGCTTCAATGCCCCCCTTTTCTCCCCGCCAGCTCATCACCACTGCATTGGGTGCCAGGCCGCCTTCCAGTATCTCATCCCAGCCAATCATTGTTTTGCCTTTGCTGTTTAAATATTTTTCAATGCGCTGTACAAACCAACTTTGCAATTCATGTTCATCTTTCAGGTTATTATCCTTCATTCTTTTCTGGCAGGCCGCACAAATCTTCCAATGTGTTTTGGGGCACTCATCGGCACCCAGATGAAAATATTTTGAAGGGAAGAGGCTGATCACTTCATCAATCACATTTTCTAAAAATGTAAATGTAGAATCTTTGCCTGCACAAAATACATCGTCAAAAACACCCCAGGTTTCCTGCACTAATTTTATGCGGCCCTTCTGTTGTTCTTCAATACTTTTTTTCGAGATCATGTTGGCAGGTATCTCGGTAGGCTTTTGCGGAAAACAACTCAGCCAGGGATAAGCAGCAATGGCGGCGCTGCCATGACCAGGCATTTCAATTTCGGGTATTACTTCAATATATCTTGCTGCCGCATAGGCAACCACTTCTTTTATTTCCTCCTGTGTGTAAAAGCCGCCGTAATATTTATTATCGCTGCCCTTGCCGGGGTAACGGCCAATGATGGTTCCGTTTCTCCAGCCACCAATGTTCGTGAGCCCGGGATATTTTTTTATTGGTATCCGCCAGCCCTGGTCATCGGTTAAATGCCAGTGAAATGTATTGTATTTATAAGCCGCTAAATAATCAATATATTTTTTTACAAAAGAAACAGGGAAAAAATGACGGCAAACATCTAAATGCATACCCCGGTATTGAAAACGGGGATAATCTAAAACAGCCATCTGGCGGATGCTTAGTTGTTTGTTATTTGTTGTTTGCTGTATTGATGCCTGTTCAATTAATTGCAGCAATGTTTGAATGCCATAAAATATACTTTGTTTATCAGCTGCTTTAATAGTGCTCCATTTGCTGCTTATATAAAGTTCGTATTTGTCTGCAGGAGTTGTTTTACCGGTTTCTAATTCTATCGCAATATTATTTTTTTTGTTTGTCGTTTTGCGGTCTGCCGAAACCTGGAGGTATATTCCGGTTTTGTTTTTTATTTCTGTTTGTAAATAATTGGCAAGATCTTTTAGCTCAGCAGCATCCGATGATATTGATATCGTGGTATTAGCAGAGATTAAAAAATCGCCTTTACCAGTCGTTACTTCAACAGGCATAGGTACAAGCTGCACAGCTGTTTGTGCTGTACAAACAATACTTGCAGAAAACAATAAAAAGAAAATAGTTTTTTTCATCTTTTATATTAGTTCTTTAACACCGGTAAAATAATCTTGCTGGCATTTGCCGCATCATGATGAATCTTAATATTCGCTTTTTGGAAATCGCTGTCATCGCAATGATAAATATCAACAAATTTCTGCGGGTTCCTGTCGGCTAAAGGAAACCAGCTGCTTTGTATCTGTATCATCAGCTTATGGCCTTTTTTAAAAGTATGGGCCACATCAGGCAAAGTGTATTTTACTTCGGTTATTTTATTGGGAACGAATGCCTCCGGCTTTTCAAAACTGTTGCGGTAACGGCCTCTCATAATTTCGCCACGTACCAGCATCTGGTAGCCACCCATGGGGTATGCTTCTCCACTGCCTTTACCAAATTCTTTTTCATTATACCTGTAATCATCCGGAAAAACATCAATCAGTTTTACCACAAAATCTGCATCGGTTGTTGATAGACTTACCATAAGATCAGCAACCAGCGGGCCTGCCAATGTAAGGTCGTCTGTTAATACGCCGGTGCTGAAACTGAGAACATCGGGCCTGCGGCTGGCAAAGCGTTGGTCGTCGGTCATGTATTCCCGGG
Organism: Ferruginibacter sp.; assembly: GCA_049661965.1. Classification (GTDB taxonomy): domain Bacteria; phylum Bacteroidota; class Bacteroidia; order Chitinophagales; family Chitinophagaceae; genus Ferruginibacter. The sequence goes on from JBATAS010000319.1 coordinate 13,113, forward strand.
TGCGGCCCATGTGTACATCTTCAGTGTAAGGAACAGGGTGAGCAGGATCGCTAACGTATTCGCTGAAAGAGTTACCGGCCGATGTTTTATTTTCAAAAGATAATCCGCCATTTACATTTGTATATAAATTTTTGAGTTCCATGCCTGCCGGTGGCCATGTCTTTAAATTCTTCCATTCATTTTCGCCGCTAAAAAAAATATTGGCTTCGGCAATATCACGTACCGTACCTTTTAATTTTAAGTAGAAATTAAAAAAGGGTATCTCAATATTTTTTTGATAATACTCGGCTGTCTTGCTGCCAAAACGTACATTACCTAAATAACTTCCATCGCCACGGCCTCCCCAGCCGCCATGTATCCAGGGGCCCATCACCAGCCTGTTATCCGTAAGCGGATTTTTTTCTTCAATGGCTTTATATAAACTCCAGGCGCCAAAACAATCTTCTGCATCAAATAATCCGCCCACAACCAGCATGGCCGGTTTTATATTGGTTACAAAATTTCTTGGGTTACGGGCTCTCCACCAGGCATCGTAATTGGGATGATTCATCAGGTCTTTCCAAAAAGCGATACTGTCGCCCATGATCTTTGTAAAGTTTTTTATGGCACCGGTCTTTAAATAAAAATCATAATTATCCATGCCCGGCACCCGAAAACCCGGTGATGATTCAGTAGTTGGCTTTGGCCTTGGTTTACCAAAACCGGTGTAAAAATTAAAACAATCCATCAGCATAAAAGCACCGTTGTGGTGAAAATCGTCGCCCTGGAACCAATCGGTTACCGGTGCCTGCGGACTAACGGCTTTCAGTGCCGGATGGCCGCTGAGTGCTGCCATGGTGGAATAAAAACCGGGATATGAAATTCCAAATACGCCAACTCGCTGATTGTTATCGGGCAGGTTATTTATCATCCATTCAATGGCATCGTAGGTATCGCTGGCTTCATCAATCTCTTTTCCCTTTTTATTGGGGTTGAAGGGGCGTACATCCACAAAATCTCCTTCACTCATCCACCGGCCCCGTACATCCTGTATGGCAATAATGTAACCTTCCTTCAGATAATTAAGCCAATACGAACCATATAAACGAGGGTTGAATTCATTTTCTCCATACGGCCTGCAACTGTATGGCGTACGGTTCATCAGTATAGGGTGCTTTTCAGTTGTGCTTTTAGGGATATAAAATGCGGTAAATAAACTGATACCATCTCTCATGGGCACCATCCGTTCAATCTTGTAATAATTTTCTCTAACCCAGGCCGAGTCTGCATCCTGAGCCGAAAGATTGACAACGAAAGAGACCGTAATAATAAACAGCAGGAAATATTTTTTCATTTCATAATTTTTAGAGTGTTAAATTTAACGAAACTATATTGGATATGACTGCTAATCATGAGGAACTCATTAATAAATTTTATTCATCATTTCAAAAGCTGGACTATAAAGGCATGGTTGAATGTTACAGTGATGATATTGTTTTTTTTGATCCTGTATTTGGTTTGTTGAACGGCGATGAAGTGAGAGCTATGTGGGAAATGCTTTGCAAAAATGCCAAAGACTTTTCTTTAACCTATTCCAACATCCAGCATCTTGATGAAGAATACAGCACCTGCGAATGGGTGGCCAGCTATACGTTTTCAAAAACAGGAAGAAAAGTGGTAAATAAAATCAAAGCCAATATGCGCTTTGCCGATGGAAAGATTGCCGAACACAGCGATGCTTTCAGTTTACATAAATGGAGTAAACAGTCTATTGGCTTTATGGGCTGGTTGCTGGGCTGGAACCGTTTTTTTCAAAGAAAGATACAGAACGGAGCCAGAAAGAATCTGACGAAGTTTATGGAAAACAGGGGGTAATAAAGAATTTATCAGCATTAAAAAAATCTTTGCAAACAAAATTTTACATACCGCATGTTCTGTTGCAGGAGTTTGTTAACTGCATTATGGTAGTGCACGCCGAAATGAATGCAGAAGACCCCGCTGTTGTATGTTACCCGCCTACACCGCAACACTCGCTTTTCTTTTATATTAACGACCGGATAAAAGTGCAGAAAGAAGGAGAGACAGACTTTATACTGCAGCCACGAAGTGTGGTAGTAGGGTTGCAGTCGGGCAGTGTTGTATTGGATATTGGCAAAAGCCATAAAGCAGTACGTGTAGGTTTTCATCCCGGAGGAATGTACCGTTTACTCGGCTTTTCCATGGCAGAAATGATTGACGGCAGTTACGATGCAGCAGATGTTTTTGGAAATGAAATACAGGAAGTAAACAACAGGCTGCAGGAGGCCGGTAGTTTTGATGAAATAAATGAAGTGATTGAACAGTTCCTGCTTATGAAAGTAAAACTTTTGAAAAGAGCAATGCCTTTTGATAATGCCATGCTGGAATTGTTGCGCCTTAACGGCAATGTACCAATAGAACAGATGGCTTCACTCGCCTGTCTCAGCCTTCGCCAGTTTGAACGGGTGAGCAAGGAACGTATTGGTTTATCACCCAAAGTTTTTGCCCGGCTGGTTCGTTTTTCTAAGGCTTACCGGTTACGTGAAAATTTTCCGCAGGCAAGCTGGACAAGTATTGCCCATGAATGCGGCTACTTTGACCAGGCGCATTTTATTCGTGATTTTAAAGAATTTGCCGGTGTTACACCGGGCATTATAGAAAAAGAACTTGAAACCACACCCGTACGCATGCAGGCCGCTATGCGTTTATAATTGTCGCTTTTGTACTATTTACCTGCTGTTGCATTGCAGAGCTTTGCTTAAAAATAAATAACTATGCAACAGCCCTTTTTTGTTTCCATATTATTTGCGTTAATGTTTATGCAACCCGTAAGTGCGCAGTCGCCCGATTCGCTGAATCAGTTAAAAAGCCAGAATTTTACTGTTTACTACAGCACCGGCCATCAGCAAAGAGCAGAAACAACAGCCAGGCGTATTGAAAATGCCATGGCATTTTACCAGGAGCTGCTTGGTTTTAAACCAGCCATAACCTTATTTGTTTTAGATACCGCCGACTGGAAAATATACACCTCCGGTATGGTATATGGTATGCCCCATTATGAAAAGGGTAACAAGCTGATTGTTGCAGCAGCAGACAATCCATTCTGGAAAAGTTTTTTACAGCCGCTTGATCAATTGCCGGCAGAACTTCGTGGACCAATGCAGGCAGCATATACAACCGCCAATGGCCAGTTAAGCATGCAGGCTTTTTTCGACCTGCTGGCTATTCATGAACTGGGCCATGCATTTCATATACAGGGTGGCCTTACCATGCAGCGTACCTGGATGGGAGAACTGTTCTGTAATATTTTATTGCACACTTATATAGCCGAAAAAGAACCGGAATTATTACCGGCGCTAACGCTTTTTCCCCGTATGGTGGTGACCGCTGGCGCTAAGGAATTTAAGTTTACAACGCTTAAGGATGTTCAGGAACGGTACAATGAAATCGGCGGACATTATCCTAAAAATTATGGCTGGTACCAGTGCCGCTGGCATTCGGCAGCCGCAGGTATTTATGATGCAGCCGGTAAACAGCTATGCAGGAAATTATGGGATGCGTTAAAAAATAAAAAGGAAATTCTTACCGATGAACAACTGGTTAGTTTTCTTGAAACAGCAGCAGATAAAAGTATTGCGGATATGATGAGGAATTGGGACAGGGATAC
>JBATAS010000320.1:0-2275 GCA_049661965.1 Ferruginibacter sp.
CCACCCGTTCCGGATCATTGAAATAAGTTTGCATCAGCGCTTCCACATCTTCAGTAATAGTTGCAGAAAATAAAAGGTTCTGTCTTTTTTGCGGCAACAGGTCAAGTATATTTTTTATCTGCGTTCTGAAACCCAGATTAAGCATTTCATCCATCTCATCAATCACCAGTTTTTTTATTGATTTGGTTTTAAATGCTCCATTTAATATCAGGTCGTACAACCTGCCGGGAGTTGCCACTAAAACATCTGCACCGTTTTGTAATTCCTTCCATTGCGTATTAATATTTACGCCACCATAAACACCAACCGCAATCACACTCATGTAAGTACATAATTTATTAACCGATTCCACAACCTGTGTTACCAGTTCTCTTGTTGGTACAATTACCAATATCTGGGGATTTTTATCCTTGCTGAATTTCCAAAGCCGCAGCAAAGGCAACAGGTAGGCAAATGTTTTACCGGTTCCGGTTTGTGCAATACCGCAAACATCTCTGCCACTCATAACAACCGGAAAAACCCGATGTTGAATAGTGGTTGGGTTCACAAAACCCATTTCATCCAATGCGTTGAGTAAGGGATTGTTTAAATTTAAATCACTGAATAACATATTTTTAAAAATCAGCCCTAAAGGTAGTTTTAAATTTTTTGCAGTTGTAAATACACAACTAAATATTATGTACCTGTTAAATTGCTTCGCTTTACTTTAACAAAAACTAAAGATTTCCCCCGGTTGTACATGGCTACCTTTGCAAGTCAGAAAATATTTTTATTTCATCGCAAAACTTTGTTTTATGAAAAATCTTATTGCTGCCTTAATTGCAGCGCCAATTCTGCTTATTTCTTGCGTAAGCACTAAAAAGTTTAAAGCCGCCCAGGCTGAGTATGATCAGTTGCAGACAAGATATGTGCAGATTCAAAGCGATATTAATAACTGTAATGAAGCCAAGGCAGAACTGATGCGTCAAAAATCATCGCTTGAAGGAGACAATGCCGGACTGAACAACAAAATTGCCGACCTGAACAAACAAATTGATTTCTTAAAAGAAAACAATACAACAGTTCTCACCCAGCTGAAGGATTTGTCAGTTGTTTCGTCAACTCAGGCAGAAAGCATTAGAAAATCATTGGAGAATATAGGAAGCAAAGATGATTATATACAAACGCTGCAGTCTTCCATTGCCCGGAAAGACTCACTCAACATGGCACTGGTGATGAACCTGAAAGGAGCAATCGGTAATCTGAATGACGAAGACATCAACATTAAGGTTGATAAAGGTGTTGTGTATATCGACATTTCTGATAAACTGCTTTTTAAAAGTGGCAAATTCGAAATAACTCCACAGGCTAAAACTGTTCTGGGTAAAGTAGCCATGGTTTTAAAGAACCAGCCAGATATGGAATTTATGGTAGAAGGCCATACCGATAACGTACCCATCAGTAATAATGTAACGGAAGATAATTGGGACCTGAGTGTAAAAAGAGCAACCGAAGTGGTACGTGTTTTACAAAAACAATACGGACTTGATCCTTCAAAAATGGTAGCTGCTGGACGTGGAGAATATAAACCCCTTATGGATAACAGCACCGCTCAAAACCGTGCCGCCAACCGCAGAACGAGGATTGTGGTTCTGCCACAACTTGATCAGTTCTTTAAATTACTGGAACCTAAAAAATAAATAACCCCGATTGAAGATAAAAACCCTCCGGAATCCGGAGGGTTTTCTTTTTATAAAATTTCTTTTACCACATTGCCTACAATATGTGGCCTGCCCAATGTATAATAATGTAAAACCGGAACTCCCGATTTTTTTAACTCCTGCGATTGATGCAGTAACCATTCGGTACCAACCTGCTCAACCTCTTCATCGGTTTTACATTTAATGATTTCTTTACTCAATGCCGTAGGTAAATCAATATGAAAAATTTTAGGCAAAACGGTTAACTGCTTTTTTGTATAAATAGGTTTCAATCCCGGAATAATAGGAACCGTTATACCAATATCTCTGCAGGCTTTTACAAAAGCATAAAATTTTTCATTATCAAAAAACATTTGTGTTACAATATAATCAGCACCCATATCCACCTTCAGTTTTAAGTAGTGCAGGTCGCTGTCCATATTCGGTGCTTCAAAATGCTTTTCGGGATAACCGGCAATACCAATGCAGAATTTTGTCTGGCTGGTATTTTTTAAATCATCTTCAAGATATTTGCCGGCGTTAAGATCAACAACCTGTTTTAGTAAATCACTGGCATATTCATGTCCGCCGGGTTC
>JBATAS010000321.1:0-1715 GCA_049661965.1 Ferruginibacter sp.
CCATTAATGGTATTGAAATAGTAGAACAAAAAATAAGTGACAGAAACAGCGATATACCAGAAGAAATTGTACCGACACAAAAACTGGTAGAAGTCGACCGTATAGATGTTTCGAAAAAGAAATTATGGGAAAGGAAATTACTTGATCTCACATTACGGAATAACCTGCTGAGCCTGAGGATCACAAAAAATACCATTCAACTCCTCTTTACCAAACTTCACAAGCTCGAAGATGAATTGGCGATGGGTACCGAGTTTCAGCTTTTACCAAAGCCTGCAGACTGGGATAATCCGCTGCGTAATGTAGGGGTTTATCAATCAATAAACCTTTCTGATCCGATTGCTGATTTAATAGAACACGAATTCACTCAAAAGCGATTACGTTCTTACCTGTCAGAAAATGAGCTGAATGCCAGCCTGACCCAATTATACCGGTCTTCCCGTTTATCGCTGGAGGAAAACGGAGCAAATACTTTATTCATTTCTTTGGGCATGCTTAAATGGTATGAAACTGAAGAAAGTGAACGTCCCAGATATGCGCCTCTAATTCTGATGCCGGTGGAGATCATCCGTAAGTCTGCTCAAAAGGGATTTGTAATCAGAACCAGGGAAGAAGAGACGATGATGAATATTACATTGCTTGAAATGTTGCGGCAGGATTTCGGAATTAACATAGGTGGGCTTGAAGATTTACCCAAAGATGAAAGTGGTATTGATTTGAAATTGGTGTTCAATATTGTAAGGCAGGCCATTATGAATAAAAGAAAGTGGGATGTTGAGGACCAGGTATTCCTGGGCACTTTTTCTTTCAGCAAGTTTATCATGTGGAATGATATTCATACTAATTCAGATAAACTGTCGGAAAATAAAATTGTTGCCAGTTTAATATCAGGAAAAATTGAATGGGAGTTAAATGAATCTTCATCTGTGGACATTAATTTTGATGAAACACATCACCCGGCAAAACTTGTTTTACCTATCAGCGCAGATTCATCTCAACTGGAAGCTGTTGCAGATTCAATAGGGGAAAAAAGCTTTGTTTTACACGGGCCACCTGGCACGGGCAAATCTCAAACAATTACCAATATTATTTCCAATGCCTTGTACAATGGGAAAAAAGTACTTTTTGTAGCTGAGAAAATGGCTGCATTGTCGGTTGTAAAAGACCGCTTAGAAAAAATAGGGCTTGGCGCCTTTTGCCTGGAACTTCATTCCAATAAATCAAAAAAATCTGCCGTACTTGATCAACTCAAACTAACAACTGGTATTACAAGGGTTGTGCCTCCGGAGAATTACCGGGCCGAAGCAGAGCGGCTTTTTAATTTACGGTCTGAACTAAATGGTTATGTTCAAGCATTACATAAAAAATATCCCTTCGGATTTTCTGTATTTGATTGTTTTTCTGTTGAGGCTCAATTAAAATCTGTTCCATCAGAGGTAAGATTTACAAACGAGTCGTTGGTAAACCTGGACAGAAGTCAAATAACGGAATGGAATGATATTGTTTCAGAATTACAGGCAGCAGGTTCTTTGCTGCCACATCCATTTAATCATCCGTTACAGGCAATAAGTGTTATGAATTATTCCCAACAACTAAAGGCTGATGCCCGGGAGTTATTGGATAAATATCTAAACGCGTTAAAAGAACTCGGTAATCGTACAAATGAAGTTTGTACCAGGCAAAAAATAGATATATCAATTGTAACCAGGGAGCAC
>JBATAS010000322.1:0-4137 GCA_049661965.1 Ferruginibacter sp.
GATGATGGCTTTGGTTGCCAGGTCCTGTTGTTTCATTACTTCGGCCTGCAAATTCATTTTATGCTGAATACGGCGTTTGCGGTAAAAACTTATTGCCGAAATGATGAGGAGACTTATGCCTCCCGTCAGCCCCCAGATGAAATAATTCTTTTTGGTTATTTCGGCTTTTTGCAGTTTTAGTTGTTGCTCTTTTTTTTCAGTCTGATATTTTGCATTCAGCTGTTCTATCTGTTTCATCTTATCTCCTGTATAGATAGAATCTTTAAGTCCCGACTGTTTTTTATAATAATCAAGTGACAATGCGTAGTCTCCTTTTTTTTCAGCAATATCCGATAGCTCCTTATAATTCGACAACATAAGATCTGCCAATTTCATTTCTGAAGCTATCTCATTACTTAAATTATATTGTTCAATGGCTTTTGTAAACTGGCCTTGTTCTTTATACATAAAGCCAAGGTCGCCGTGGTTAAGTGCAATGGCAAAACCTTCTTTTACCTGCTTTCTTATTTTCAATGCCTTTAATAAGTTAGTTTCGGCATCAACAAATTTTTTCTGTATTGTATAAACCCCGCCTAAAAAATTATAGCTGTAACCGATTCCAACCAGGTCATTCATTTTTTCACGTATGGCCAGCGAACTTTTATATCTTTTTATGGCTTCAACATAGTCTTCCTTGTATTCAAATACCACACCCGATTCATTCAGAATGGTAGCCATTCCGTTTTCGTCATTAAGGCCTTTGTATATTTGAAACGCTTCATCATACATTTGTAATGACCGGTCCAGGTCTCTTGTTTTACGGTAAAGCTTACCCAGTTCATTTAGTATGGCTGCCCGTCCCTGCGGGTCATTTTCATTTTTCAGCAGGTCCAAAGCTTTGTAATAATAGGTGGCAGCACTGTCGTACGATCCTTTAAAATACCAGGAAAGACCTGCGGTTAACTTTAGCTTGCTCAACGATGAATTGTCTTTTAGCTTTTCTGCAAGGGCAGAACCTTGTTTCAATATAACCTGGCATTCGTCAAAATCTTTAAAGATTAACGCCTTAGAAAGCATCTTGTATGCATCTAGTTTCTCTTTGTTATCGGCATTGAATTTTATGATAAACTGCAGACTGTCAATATGGGCGGATTGTGCATTTGCTTTGGCGGTTAATAAAATAATAAGAAAAAAGCACAATAGTCTTTTAGTTAACTGCATACGGTAAGCTTTCGTTATTTATAATCCCAGTATGTCTTTCATACTGAAGATTCCTTTTTTATTATGTATGTATTCAGCCGCCAGTACTGCTCCCAAAGCAAAGCCCTGCCTGCTGTGTGCGGTATGAATGATTTCAATATCATCAACTGTTGAACTGTATTTTATGCTGTGTGTACCAGGTGCAGGGTCTTCCCGTTTACTAATGATTGCTAATTCCTGTTCTTTATCAGATTCACTGTTGATCCATTTTGTTTTACGGGGAATTTCATCAATTATCTGTTCGGCTAAAGTTATAGCTGTGCCGCTTGGTGCATCTTTCTTTTGTGTGTGATGAATCTCCTCCATGCTGATGGAATATTCTTCCTGACTTTTCATAAGCTGTGCCAGTTTTTTATTCAGTTCAAAAAAAATATTTACACCCACACTGAAATTGCTGGCATATAAAAAACTTCCGTTTTTCTCTTTGCAAAAGTTATCAACTTCTGCTTTGTATTCAAGCCAACCCGTGCTTCCGCTTACAACGGGTATGTCGGCATCAAGGCATTTGATAATATTTTCTTTTGCACTATGAGGTCCGGTAAATTCAATAGCTACATCACAATTTTGCAGATTCTCTTTTGTAAATGCTGCTACACTGTCAATATCAATTTTCAGGTTTGTGGTATGTCCACGTTCTGCTACTATGGCTTCAATTGTTTTACCCATCTTGCCATAACCAATCAATGCAATTTTCATTATGCTTTTTAAAAATGAAGAGATCTGTTCAATAAAAATGAAGGTAATTATTTTGATTGGTTTTTTCCAATCTTCAGCACAATACTTATACCGTTGGTATTAGCCAGCTGGCTGTATCCGGGCTTTATCTGCAGACTCAGGTCATCACTTACATCAAATGTTTTCAGGTGTGCATCAACAGTTGCATCCACCACATTTAACCCCCAGAAAAGTATAAAAAATAAAACAGTGTAATCAATATTTTGTCTTACCTGGTTTCTGAAAGTTTTAATTCTTTCCGGCTGATCTTTAATTGTAAAATATGGCTGCGGTATTTCAAAATCGTTGGCAGGGTTAAGGTCAGTGGCGTTTTCATATGCTTTTTTTGCTTCGTTATACGTCTTTACATTGTCGAAAAATATATAAGTGGTTATTCCCAAAGCGGCATATACAATGGGAACCTTCCAGTATTTTTTGTTGGTTACCTGCCCCCAGCCGGGTAAAATTGCCGAACGGTATGTTGCTATACGTGGATTGTATGCTTTCGCCGGATCGTTTTTAGAAAACACGCCTTTATTCTTTTCTACAACAGTTTTACCTGTTGAATCGGTAACAGCTTTTTGTGCAACAGCCTGCTGGCTGATGAGGAAAGAAATGATAAAGAAAAAATGTATGAAAACTCTGCTCATTAACTTACATTAATATTAAACTTATCCAGCAATGCATTCAACTCTTCAACGGAGTAGTATTCGAACAAGATAGTGCCATTGCCTTTTTTACCATGTTTCATTTTAACACGGGTATTAAAACTAGAGGCTAAATTATCTTCTATCTTTTTAAAATTGGCCGGCAGTGTGGGTTTTACAGCAACTTTAACAGGCGTTGTGTACAGGTTTCTTACCAATGCTTCAGTCTGGCGCACCGAAAGACCGTTCTTTTTTATTTCGCCGAAAATGTATAATTGTTTATCAACCACATCAACATTAATAAGTGCCCTGGCATGGCCCATGCTGATGGCACCAGTGCGTACAGCCACCTGTATATCGGGCGGTAGTTTTAATAAACGGATATAATTGCTGACGGTGCTTCTTTCCTTTCCCATTCTTTCGGCTACCTGTTCCTGTGTGTATTCCAGTTCATCCATCAGGCGTTTATAACTTAACGAAATTTCAATGGCATTAAGGTCTTTACGCTGCAGGTTTTCTAAAAGCGATAATTCCAGCAATTCGGCATCATTGGCCTGCCTGATATAAACCGGTACATCTTTTATACCGGCAATTTTTGATGCCCGTAATCTGCGTTCACCAGAAATAAGCCTGAATTTACCATTAGCCAGTTTAGACACCGTAAGCGGCTGAATGATATCATGCATTTTAATAGATGCAGCCAGTTCATTCAGATCATCCGCATCAAAATCGTGTCGGGGCTGTTTGGGATTTACCTCAATCTGGTCTAATGCAATACGCATAGAGGTTGAGGCTTTTTCAACTATTTCGGTTTTTAAATTTCCGGCAGTGTTCTTCAGGTCCGTGTCTATGTTTTGTAATAAACTGCGGATACCTTTTCCCAGTGCGTCTTTTTTATTTGGTTGAGCCATGTTATTAGTTAGTAGTTAAAGGTTAAAAGTTGGGCTTATGTTTTGTCGGGAATCCGATTAACATCTTACGCTTAACTGATAAACCTATTCCATTATCCTGTCTGCTTCTTTTATTTTAGTCATATTGTTTTTCTGCAGAATTTCTTTAGCCAGGTTTAAATAGTTTATGGCTCCTTTACTGTCGGAATCATATAATATTACGGGCTTACCAAAACTCGGTGCTTCACTTAATCTGGTATTGCGGTGTATGATACTGCTGAAAACAAGATCATCAAAATGGCGGCGCACTTCACTAACCACCTGGTTGCAAAGGCGCAGGCGGCCATCGTACATCGTCATCAGTATTCCTTCTATTTTTAAATCGGTGTTTAACCTGTTTTGTACAATCTTAATGGTGTTTAATAATTTACCTAATCCTTCTAATGCAAAAAACTCGGTTTGTACCGGCACCACTACACTGTCGGCGGCAGTTAATGCATTTACTGTTATCAACCCAAGGGAAGGAGAGCAGTCAATTACAATAAAATCGTATTCACTCCTGAGGGGGTCTAATATTTTTTTCAAAACCATTTCCCGGTTTGGATAGTTGATCATTTCAATCTCGGCACCAACCAGATCGATATGCG
>JBATAS010000323.1:0-3997 GCA_049661965.1 Ferruginibacter sp.
CTGGTTAATACTCATGCCAACTATTAAACTGCCGGCGCTACCACCCATTACCAGTTGTTTTGAAGAAGAGCTGTAATTATTTTTTACAAAATATTCAGCTACATCAACAACATCATTTATCGAATTCATTTTATTAGGGTACTGCCCATCCTTAAACCATTCATCGCCCAACTCTCCGCCACCACGTACATGTGCATAGGCATAGATGCCGTCATGTTTTAACCAGGGCAAAATCATGGGATCGTAAAACATATCATTTGATGCGCCGCCATTACCATAGGCGTCAATCAAAAGGGCATTATTATCCTGTAAGTTTATTCCTTTTTTATAGATGAGTGAAACTGGAATGAGTTTGCCATCACGGGACGGCACCTGTATTACTTTGGTACTGTAAGTAGCTGAGAAGTCAGCAAATTTTTCTGCAAAAGGTAAAGCAGCCAGTTTATCATTTAGATAATCATAACGCAAATACTGTCCGCTTCTTAAAGCTCCACCTGATGCAAATACCAAGTCATTATCGCCCAGCAATGAAAGATCCGCAACAGCGCCTTTATTGGTCAGTGGCAAAAGGGTTATAGCTTTTGTTTTATAATCTACTTTTATTATCTGCATATCGCCAATCTTTCTCAACAACACATACAATACATTTTTTCCGGCAATGATACCGGTTCTGTGACCAACATCTGTAACTGCCATTACATCGGATTGCTGTGGCACAAATACTTCAGGTGAGTCGCCTGTCTCCATATTTATTTTTACAATTTCGTAGCGGGGTTTTCCTTTGGTACCGGCATATAAAAATTGTTCATTGGCATCAAAGCCATCGCCCATGTTTGTATAATTTTTTAATCGCTTCCAGGGGGTACTCTTGCCATTAATTTTTGAATAGTGAACTGCGTATGCATAATTTTCGTTTTCCGCCGATCTTATTCTGGCAATGATGTATGGCGAATGTGTAAAACTGTACACATAAGGTGTTTCATACTTGCTCAAACTAATTGCCGGATTGATACCTGAACCAAAAATTGCTTCATCGTTTTTAGGGTCGGTTCCTGTTACATGGAGTTTTATTTTTCCATTGTAGTAAATTTCGCTGCTGACAGTTGTTGGCGGAGCCTGGGTGTACAATAGACCTTTATCATCGGGCATCCAGACCATGGATACACCACGGGAATCATTGAACATTACAGGCCCGATGCTATCCGGCAAAAATACTTTCTTATCCATATCGAATATCCTGATATGCGGATTGGCTTCACCACTTTCAATAAGCATGAGGGCCACCAAAGGCAGCTTATAGGCAAATGCTTTTTTCTTGATGGAATATTTTTTACCGTTAATGATAACCTTGCTCAATATTTTTTCTTCCGGCCCATTTGCTGAAGCTCTCTTGCACAACCAAGCTCCTTCACCGGGAATATCCCGGTTATAATAAATAGCACTGCCCACAGCTTTTAATGCCCACAATTCATCCTGCAAACTTGCATAGGCTTTATCCCATTCACCAAGTAATATTTCGGTTCCGGGAATACTATCGAGCAAACTCAAAGTAAGATTTGCCTGCGCCCTGCTGAATTCAAGCATCTCTTTTTTATTAGCTGTACGGCTCATCCAGAAGTAAGGGTCACTGATTTTTTTGCCGTAAATAACCGTATCAAAAGGTTCGGTACGGGCAATGGGATAGTTGAATTGAGCAAAGCAATAACTTGTATAAAGCGATAGTAATAATACCCACAATATTTTTTTCATAATACTCAGTTTGTTCTGCGTTTTAATTTTGAAACTGAAGGAATCCAGACCATTACTATCTCAGCAAAAATTAATGGTACAAATGAGAAGAAATATTCATTCACCGTCCTTCTGAAAACAGGATCTTCGATAGTGCCAAACAAGAAATCCATTGGTAATAGCTGATCAATCCTTACAGCTACAAATCCAAGCACACAGATATAGCTTCGTACCATCATTTGACGATGTGTTTTAATGTTTCTTCCCAAAATTGCTTTCCAGGCGAACCAGGTAGAAAGAACAGAAAAAAATCCTAATAAGGATAATGATATACGGCAGGGTTCACAGGAACTCACTACTGCAAGTCTGGCTACAGAAATACCAATCAATAGTATGCCAATCATATATATTTTACCTGCAACTCTGTGAAATTTTAAATATCGACGACGGATAAAAGGCCAGAACTGTGTTGGCCCCAATATCAATGTCATAGTGCCACCAATCAAATGCAGCACCACCCAAAACTGGTTATTGAAAAAAGTAGTACCAAAATTTTTACTGCGGTAGCCGTAAAAAAAGGCTATAACATTATCCATGAAAAAATAAAAGGAGAGCCAGATGATGAAACTCCAAAAAATTATTTGAACCAATAACCAGGAAATCGAACGGACCTTATTAATCATTATTGGTTTTGGCATCTAATTATTTTATCAATTTAGAATGAGAAAGCCCTCTTTTCCATTTAATTTCAATGTAAGTGAAGGACTGAAAATAATTCCTTTTTCTTCCACTGCCCTTGTAAGCCTGAATTTAACCTTTGAATATTTAGGTTTTCTTTTTTCTTCAGAAACACTTATGTAAACAGATGGATTAAATGAGTGGGTAAATTTATTATTATTCTCAGCATATCCCATACACAGCAATGCCGATCTTATTTCAACAAACTCTTTTTGGTTAATAGTTATGTGCAATTCTGTAATGGCATCAAACAATTTTGATTCAAGTTCCTTTCCTCCCCAACTCCCCATAAATTGTTTCATTGCCAAACCGGCGTTTACCATTGAGTCAGTAATTCCCCAGTTTTTATAGGCATCTGCAGAATAACTGGTAAGGTTTGCAAACATACCTGGTTCCATTGGTTTTGTTGAATCAGGTTTATTCCAAGGCGGCATAATTTCATCCAATGTAAAATCTTGCCCATTATAAGTGCGTATGTTTAAAGAATCTTTAAAGTACTGCCTCAAACTTGCCACTAACGAATCTTTCATACCTGGCTTTTGTGTTTGAAATACCACTACCCCACTTCCCTGCTGATCAGTCCAAAAGCCCTTTGCCTGGCTGATGTGTAAAAAATTAAGCTGCCCAAGTGCGTAAAGATCATAGCTCGGTTTGCCACCGTAGTAAGCAGTATCTGTTTCCAGCACCGCAAACATTTTTTGAAAAAAAGAATCGTTTTTTATGGCCATCCATGTTGCGGTATCAACAACTAGGTCAATATGGCAAAGATCAGATACAGGGCCTGTTGATTGCGTTTCTTTCTTTGAATTGTTACATGCACAAAGCATAATCATTGTAAAAAGAACAGGTGAAATATATTTCATTTTATTAGTTTTTTATTTTTGGATTCTGCCCAATAATATCTGCCTGCATTTTCCATACACCGTTTTCCAGTCCCATTACTATCAGATTTGATCGGTAATTTTCACGCAGTTCTCCTTTATCCATATTTTTTTGCCAGAAAACTGAAACAAATATTGCTGTGGTTTCATACTGGTATAATGTTTCGCTGATTATTTTTGCTTCAAGCAGTTGGAATTGATTTTTTGTTTGTCGGTTGGTTAATCCATCATGACTTATCGGTAATCCATCAATACCATGATAAAACCAACCTGCTGATAAAAGTTCTTTCCGCAGGCTGTCACGTTCTTTCACATTGGTTACACTATCCATAATGGCGCCTTCTCTTTCCAGCAATTGTAACACAGCCGGATGTGGTGGGTGTGTGCCGGCAAATTTCATTTGTTGTGCCAGTGAAGAAACCGACAGGAGTAACAACATTAGTATAAGGTCGATACACTTCTTTTGCATGTTAATGATGTTTATTTTTTAAATTTCAGATTATTTTCAGGTACAGGCATAATTATAATTCTCCGGCTGCAATACTATTATTAATAATAAAACAGGCTGCGATAATAAAGGCTGCTATGATTAAAGTAAAGATCAATCCAAACACGAAACTTTTGCCCCCGTCCAGGATAACCTTATAGGG
>JBATAS010000324.1:0-1723 GCA_049661965.1 Ferruginibacter sp.
GATGTACATCGTAATTTAATCAAAGGCGGAATTTTTATGTACCCCGGTACTAGCGATAAACCAAAAGGTAAACTGCGTTTGTTGTATGAGTGTAATCCATTTGCATTTATTGTAGAAAGGGCAGGTGGTATGGCTACCAATGGCAAGATAAGGATACTTGATATTGAGCCAACCGAATTGCATGAGCGTACACCGTTTTTTATAGGCAGTAAATTAATGATGGAAGAACTGGATAGTTATAATAAGCGATAGCTAAAGACAAAACTGATAATGAAAACAATCATCACTGTAAAAGACCTGGTAAAAAATTACGGCAGTTTTAAAGCTGTAAAGGGAATTTCGTTTGATGTATATGAAGGGGAGATATTTGGTTTGCTGGGCCCCAATGGAGCAGGTAAATCAACCACGCTTGAGATCATGGAAACACTCCGTGAAAAAACAAGCGGAAAAATTTCAATTTGCGGGTATGACCTCGATAAGGAACCTGACAGTATTAAGAAAATCATAGGCGTTCAATTGCAAACATCGGGTTATTATCCGGGGCTGAAATTGTCTGAACTGATTGAATTGTTCGGGGGTTTATATAATCAACATGTGGACGCTATTGAATTATTAAAGATTGTAAACCTAACCGACAAAGCAAAAAATAAGTATAAGGAAATGAGTGGCGGGCAAAAGCAACGTTTTTCCATAGCCACAACTTTAATCAATAAACCAAAAATAATTTTTCTGGATGAACCTACAACCGGTCTTGATCCACAGGCAAGGCGTAATTTGTGGGAGCTGATAAAAAATATACGCAGCCAGGGTACAACGGTTATTATTACCACACATTATATGGATGAAGCCGAACAGCTATGTGACCGTATAGCCATTATGGATGAAGGAAAAATTATTTCGCTGGATAGCCCTGATAAAATGATTGATGACCTCGTTAATACGGGTTTTGAGCGGCCTAAACAGGTGAAAGCAGCTAATCTGGAGGATGTTTTCATACATTTAACAGGAAAGGAAATACGTGACGAGTAAAAAAAACGTTTATTTGCAATTCAAATTTTATAAAACAGAGATTCATGAAAAAAGTATTACTAAGTTTAACCGTATTATTATCAGTATCGTTTGCCGTAACCGCTCAAACCGGTACCAAAGCAGCACCAAAAACTACTGCAGCTGCACCAGGCTTTAAAAATTTAATAGACAGTTTCAGCTATGCCGCCGGATATAATGTAGCTACCAATATGCAGGCACAGGGTATCAGCAAATTAAATAGCGAAATAATGCAAAAAGGTATTGATGATGTGTTTAAGAAGAACAATCCTAAATTATCACAGGAAGTTATCAATGAATGTATGCAAAAGCAATTAACGATTTTTAATGATGAAAAACTGGCTGCTGAAAAAAACAGGGGAGTTGCTTTTTTAGAAGCAAATAAAAAACGTCCGGGGGTTATTACGATACCCAGCGGAATACAATATGAAGTCCTTAAGAATGGCGATGCCAATTCGCCAACAGCAAAAGCAGTTGATACCGTAGAGGTAAATTATAAAGTAGCTTTAACTGATGGTGTAGACATTGAAAATACGTTTAAAACCGGCCAACCGGCTGTATTTCCTGTTATGGGAGTAATAAAAGGGTGGATTGAAATTTTACAGTTAATGCGAAAAGGCGATCACTGGAAAGTGTATGTTCCTACCGAAATGGCTTATGGTGCAGCAGGTAATGG
>JBATAS010000325.1:0-5920 GCA_049661965.1 Ferruginibacter sp.
GCTTTGGAAGTATTGAATATATTATATCCAAAATCATTCATGTAGAGCTCAGGATATTCAAATAATTCTTTTACAGCGATGATCTTGTACACATAAGCGGCAGTTTCTTCATTCAATTGCATTTGAAAATAATTGGTACCCTGTTTTTTAATAGCATTCTGTATGTTGCCAATACCATTGTTGTAGGCTGCCGCTGTTAAAACCCATGAGGAAATGCCAAATGTTTTACGGATATACAGGTAATAATTGGCCAGTACTTTACAGGCTGCATAAGTTGCCTTGTTAAAATCATTTCTTTCATCTACCAGTTCGTTTACAATTAAACCAAGCTCCCGGGCAGTTGCCGGCATCAGTTGCCAGAAACCAGCTGCACCGGCACTTGACACCGCATTTTTAAAACCACTTTCTACAATGGCCAGGTATTTGAAATCTTCGGGTAAACGTGTTTCATGCAGGTAATATTCTACCTGGCTCATATATTGGTTAACGCGTTGCCTGAGCGACGGCACGTTTACATAATTGATCTGTTTTTTGATGATGTTCATTAATTTGTTTGAAACAAATTTATCATCAACAGGGATACGTTCTCCGCAAAAAATAATTTCATGAGCTGTTGACTGAAAGGACAAAATACTGAAAAAGCAATAAAGGATTGTTTTACTTAATAGTGTCTTATGGTTTATTTTTCTGGTCATACTGTTTAAATCTGGTTTAAAATCTGGCTTCCTCTTCATTGTATTTTTTACCAGGTATTGTTATTTCCATTTTTGTTTTATTTAACCTGTCGCTTAACTCAAAACTTAATTTCTCGTTATCGGTAATGTAGTAACTTTTGCAAACGTAAATTATCTGAGCCTGATTACCGGGCGTAATGATGGGTAAAAAAGCCGGGTATAAATAAACCGGGTAAAGCTTTATTTTATTGCCCGATCTTTTTGTCCAGGTAAGCATCATGGCGCCTGTTAAAAAATCTGTTTTGCCTTTATTCTCAACCAGGAATTTTAAATAGGCATTGGTTCCTTCAAAATTTATTCCCTGGCAGGTTAATTTAACTTTGTTGTCACTGTTAGAGATATCTAATCTGGGGTTTTCTGTGAGAACATCTGTGAAAATTGATGCATTCTCTATTGAGTTAACCGCTCCTTCATTATAAGGTTGTTCCGGCGGCAGTTTTGTAAAATCTATATCAGGATATTTTGCTTTTAGTTCTGCAGCAGAATAGGGGGCTGGCGCTGTTTTCAGTAATTCTGAATCTGTTATCTTTTTATCCTTTGATTTTGCTTCCTTTTTTTCTGTTTTTACCTGGTTCTTGTCACCAGCATTCTTTACATCTGGTTTATTATCTTTTACATCTTTTTCTTTCTGCATCTGGTAATCAGATACCCTCACCATGTGCTGTGCATATTCATCATCTGGCCTGATGGTTAAAATTTCTTTGTAAGCAGCTTTAGCAACATCATATTTTTTTTCGGCAATGGCCTGTTTTCCTCTTTTAAAAGCATCACGGTATTTGCGATCCTGCTCTTCTTCTTTTTTATAAGCATCTAATAAGGCATTTGCCTCATTATCTTTCTTCTGATTTCTGATCTCGGCAGTTACATAATTTATTTGCGTAAGCGGATAATATTCGTTGGGCTTGATGGCTAAAGCATTTTTATAGGCAGCAATGGATGCATCGTATGATTTTAAAATCAGCAAGCTGTCGGCTTTTGAAACTTCCTGTTCGTATTTACTATTTACCTTATTTTCTCTTGCCAATGCTTCCAGCTTTATCTCAATTGCATTTAATTGTGATTTAGGCTCCGCTTCGCCGGGTTTTAGATTTGCCGCTTCGGTGTAAGATTCTTTTGCTTTTACAAAATCTTCTTTCAGGTAATAAGATTTTGCTTTGGACATAGCCAAAGTATATTTCTTTTTTATTTCGGCTTCTTTGGCAATATTGTCTTTCTTCGCTTTCTCGGCAGCAGCAATATCATCCAGTGTAGTCTGCACAAGATTTAGTTTTTCTTTTGGTAATTTTTCAGAAGGTTTAAGTTTTGCTGCATCATTATATAATTTACGGGCTTTTATATAATTGCCTTTGCCAAATTCGCTGTTGGCATCTTTAACAGCGGCATTATATTGTGCATCCGTATCGGCTTCTTTCGCCAATCTTATTTTTTCAGCATTTTCCTTTGCAGTTTGCTCATCAATAATTTTGTTGATTGCAGCTACCTGATCCTGTGGATAGCTTTTGTCAGTTAACACCGAAGCTTTTACATAATTATCTTTTGCAGCTGCATAATCTTTTTTCTTAAATAACTTATCGGCATCCTGTATGGTTGATTTATATTCCTTTTCACGATCCTGTTTTTCCTTTTCTTCCTGCTTCTTTCTTTCCTTAGCTTGCTTTTCTGTTTCTGCTTTAGCTATTGATTTCTTCCTGTCGGCTTCTTCCTCATCCTGTATTTTAGCAATAGCCTTCAACTGATTGGCTGGCCAGGTATTTTTTTCAATACTCAACGCCTTGTTGTATGCAATCGTAGCATTTGTATAATCTTTTTTAGCAAAAAACTTATCTGCAGTTTTAATAGCATCATTATAATCAGCTTCCTGTTTGGCTTTACGGGTTGCAGCATCTGTTTCTTTTAGCCGCTTTACCTCATCTGCTTTCTGCTTAACCAGCAAATCGGCCTGTAGTTTATTTATTTTTTTTAGTTGATCCTGTGGCCATTTATTATTAATATACCCTGTGGCTTTTTCGTAAGACAGTTTGGCAGCATCATAATCTCCAGCTTTAAATAATTTATCGGCATCAGTAATGGCTGCAGTATAATTTGCTTCAAGTTCTGCTTTTGCATTTTCCTGTTTTTCTTTTTCGCCTATTATTTTCAGTTTACCTGTTGCATCAACATCGTTTTGCCTGATGATAAGCGCCTGTTCGTAGGCTATCCTTGCTGCTGCAAGATCATTTTTCTTCAAAGCCTTCTCTCCGTCAGCTATGTAGTCTTTGTACAGGTCATTTAATTTTTTTTCATCGTTAAGCCTGCTCTTTACTTCCGCAAGCCGCATTTTAGGTATCTGGTCGTCGGGCCTTAATTTCTGAGCTTTTTCAAAACTTGATTTTGCTGAGGCGTAATCTTTCTGTTTTATATACCTGTCGCCCTCTTCCAGCAGGCCATAATATCCTGCACTTGAATTCTCTTCTTCTTTTCCCTTTTTCCCTTTTTTATTTTTTTTGTCGTCATTTCTCTGATCAGATTTTGTGCTTTGAGGCAGCCTGCCATTTTCGGCGTCCTTGATATGCTGTTCCAGTTTTTTAGTGCTGGAAAAATCATAATCCATTTCGGCGTCGTTGTTGTAATCTATATTTTTCTTGAAAACGATTAAGAATTTATGACTGCGGCCTCCTTCATTAACTAAAAGCGGGGCAGGTTTTGTTTTTTCGGCTTTGGCAATAATGGTAAAGCCTGTGCCAGCTGTTTTAAAATTATACGGAGCGTTTGATGGGATTGTGTTGAAAAAGGTAGGCATGGATGGAAATCTGACCATAACTTCAGCCTCAGCATTTACATAAATGGTATCGCCATTAATATTCT
Source organism: Ferruginibacter sp. (assembly GCA_049661965.1). Taxonomy (GTDB): domain Bacteria; phylum Bacteroidota; class Bacteroidia; order Chitinophagales; family Chitinophagaceae; genus Ferruginibacter. The sequence goes on from JBATAS010000325.1 coordinate 3,579, forward strand.
GGCAATATACCGTAGAAACTGATAACACTGCAAATAGAAAAAGCAGCGGTAAAAAAAATAATTTTTTTATATCAATCCTCATTTGTGCCTGGTTTGCCTGGTTAAAACAAAATAACTGATAACAATTTAAGTGATTTTAAAAAGTATTACAAACAATAAGGCTGTTAATTGATGTAATAACAATTATTTATAGGGAATTTTAAAAAACTGATGTGTTTTTTATGTATCAAAAAAGAAAACCCTTGTCTGCAAAGACTGAATTAAGAAATGTGTGTCTGTAAAGCGATAAAGTTTAGCGGTATTTAACTTCAATAATGTTAACACAGCCGTCTTTATCACGCCGCAGTTCGGCTGTTTGAATTTTTATCTTTGTCTTCCCGATGATTAATTTTCTTCTTTTCTTTCCGCTTATTTCTTCACAAAGAGCATTGAAACTGATAAGGTCGCCATTGGCAATCACTTTTGTTTCGCCTTTATAACAGAGATAGTTGTTAAAATCTTCAGCGGTCATTTTTTTGTCAATAACTTTTTCAAGGTAACTGGCAAAAACTGCATCGGTGATTTTAATGGTTTTATTTGGTTCGGGCAATGGAGTTATTGATTCCGGTAATAATGGTTTTATGTCATCCGGAATAGGCGAGCTCATATCCGGTGCAGCTTCAACATTTATTTCTTTTGTAAACCTTTTTGTCCTGTCTCCATTTAAGGTTACCTGTACAAGATATTTTCCTGTAGTGGGAAACTGGAATTTTGCAGTGGAACCCTGCTGGTTCATTTTAGGATAATTAGAAATAGACCATTCGTAAGTTTGGGCAGTTACCATACAGGTAAACAATTCCTGTTTGCCGGTAATGGTTGATGCCGGGCCAACAATTTCTTCGCCGGTTATGATATTATTATCATTTTTTGCAGTAATAACGGGTACTATAACTTCTATTGTTTTTATAGTTTCGCATGCAGTACCGGTAGAAGCTGTTATTTTATACGAGCCGGGATTCTGATAACTATGGGTAACATATTGGCCGGTTATTTTTTCACTATTATCACCAAAGTCCCAACTGATCTCATCTTTATTGGCCGAAGAAATAAACGTAAGCGTTTCGCCGGTTAGATATATGCTGTCGGCATGAACAGTAATTGTTTTAATTAAAAAATTAACCGGCAGGCATTTTTTTGAATCAATCAGCCGGTAACCAAGCAGACCAAGCGACAGCACTGAGATAATAAGCATGACACGCCAGACCCGGTAATCGAGCCCCATTAACTGCCTGGTAAAAATTCTGTTTGCTGTCATGGTTAATTATTATTTATTACTGTTTGTTTTGCTGCAGCATAAATATCTGTTGCTTTAAATTCAGGTTTTCAATTTTGGCTGCATCCAGTGTACTGTTTAATGCATCAATCTGACTTTTTAATTCATTAGCGTTAAGATCTTTGCCGGTAATTTCACGTAGTTGTTTTTTTGCAGTCTGAATATCAGATAAAACAAATACCACGCTGCGGTACAAAGTCTTGTCGCTTGCAGAATCGGCATCAATTTTTAAGTTTAATTTTTTTATGCTTTCTGTAATCCTTCCATCCAGCAGATCGGGCTTTGCTGCTTTTGTATTAATGGTATCCAGCATACCGGCTATTTCCGACATCTGTGTCATGAAATCTGTAGAAAACTCACGTTCTTTTGTATAACTGCGCATTTCTTTCAGCAAGCGATCGTTTTGCCTGAAGGGAACCTGCAAACTGAAAAAGATAGTGGTTGTTATGATAACAATTAACAGCAGGAAAAGAAGAAAGAAATTGGTAAACGTCTTTTTTCTGTCTGCTTTGTTTAAAGGATCCATATAAATAGTTTTAAATAATAGTCACTTGGTTGTATAAATTTAAAAAACTTAACTGTTATTCCCAACTTAACTGTTTTTGTGAGTCGGTACTTTAGCAACAAGCACAATGTTTTTTACAATATGCTTATTTATTAATAACGATTCTGAACGGATAAACCGGTGATGCATCTTTTTGCAGCATAAACTCCAGTTCATGATACAGGTTTTCCATTTCGCTATCCATGGCCTCATTAACCCGGTCACTATAGGTAATTAAAACATCTATAGTTCGTTTAAAACCTTCGCCGGCCTGGTTACTTACCTGTACAGCTTTTTGCACTTCCACTTTTTTTAACTTGTTGCCATACAACTGCATGCATAACAGCTTAACATCTTCGGCACTAACAATTTTACCACCCGAAAGTAATTGCTGACGCAGGATGGTCTTTTTTTCAGATTCAGAAACAGTATTCTTTCCGCCTGAAAAACCGGTAAGTGTATAGCTTTTTTTAGTATTGATCTGCG
>JBATAS010000326.1:0-5359 GCA_049661965.1 Ferruginibacter sp.
ATGCCCTGGTCTTTCGCAAATTTTACAATGCAGCGGCCTCCATTGCCACACATGCTGCCAGGCATACCATCAGCATTATAGTACAGCATTTCAAAATCGAGATCGGCGTGCTTGTTAATAAGCATAAGTCCATCGGCACCAACACCAAACCTACGGTTGCAAATTAATTTTATCTGCCCGGTTGTAAGTCCGTTGTATTTTTCTGTTCTGTTTTCCAGTATTACAAAATCATTGCCAGTGCCCTGGTATTTATAAAATTCTATTTTCATTTTTTATATGCTTGAATCTGCAATGATCTGCAGTGATTGTTTAATAAGATTTTCAACGGCTTTACCACCGTCTTTTGAAAATTGTTTGCTGATGCGGTTGGCAACAATAGCACTCAGGCTCAGGCAATGATGGCCCAATACTTTCCCTAAACCATAAATGGCTGATGTTTCCATTTCAAAATTAGTGATACGGTGGTTACCAAAATTAAAGTTTGTGAGACTGTCTGTTAAATGAGGATAACCAAGACCCAAACGCAGTATACGGCCCTGTGGACCGTAAAAACCCGGGCAGGTTACTGTAATGCCCTGATGATAATTATTGGTAAAATGTTTTATGAGTGCAGCGCTTGCCATAGTTATGTAAGGAGATATTTTACCTGAACTTAGCTGCGTATGTGTGTTAAATGCCTGTATCAATTGTTTTTCTTCCTCATTATTTTCCATGCGGTAAAAGTGCATGAGGTTATCAAGGCCGAGCCCATGTGTGCTGGCTACAAAACTATCAACAGGAATATCGGACTGTAAAGAACCTGTGGTGCCAAGGCGGATAATATTCAGGCAGGTAAGTTCTTCCTTTATTAATCTTGTTTCAAAATCAATATTAGCCAAAGCATCCAGTTCATTCAAAACAATATCAATGTTATCGGGACCAATGCCGGTGCTTACACAGCTTATTCTTTTGTTGCCAAGGTATCCGGTGTGTGTTACAAATTCACGATGATTATTTTTAAATTCCACTTTATCAAAATGTTTGCTCACCTCGGCAACTCTGTCCGGGTCGCCAACAGTAATTATTGTAGTAGCCAGTTCTTCGGGCCGGCAATTAAGGTGATAAACCGCACCACGGTCATTAATGATTAACTCCGATTCTGCAATCCTGTTCATAATTTGTTATTTTGAAATTGCGTTATGCAATATTCTTTAAAATTACCCTAATTTTGCACTGTTAAAAAATGAAATGAAGATTAATCTTCATTTTTGCTTTTATATGGTCCTGTAGCCGAGTGGTTAGGCAAAGCTCTGCAAAAGCTTCTACACCGGTTCGAATCCGGTCGGGACCTCAAAACGGGTTGCATTTGCAACCCGTTTTTTCTTGCTCTAAGTTAGCCGCTTACCAAAACCACGACTCACCCGCCGCTAGTAACACTTCATACAGCCTCTGCTGGTCTGCAATCTGCCTCATTAATAGTTTTGTGTAATAATTATTATTAAAAACTAAAATCATTAAAAGATGAAACTGGCAATATTAATATTTAGCCTTTTTATTACAGGACTTATTACACTTACAGATTCTGGTGCAAATATTAGCGGTACCTGGGTAATGGAGGCTGATAAAGTTTTATACAGTCCGCCGGTAATGCATATTGAAATGGGAGAGGGTATCTGGCAGGGAACAATTGATATTCCTGAGCAGGAAGTTTATGATAAAGAGATTCACAGCATCAGGGTAAAACAAGACAGTATTTTTATTACTGTTTATAAAGACGGACCGGTTATAAATGCAACCTTGGTTAACGATAATGCAATTGTTGGTATAATGCCGGTTGAAGGCAGAGTGGATACAGTCAGGTTTAATAAAATAATTAACCAGTAACAAATTCCGTGACGGCAGTAAAATATTTATATCCTACAATTCATCCCTGTCTTTATACAATTTATACATAACCCAATTGACGGCGGCTATCGTGGTTTATATCTTGCCTTAAAATTAATTAACAGGCTGCCAACAGCTAATAACAAAAAATTTATCAATTATGCGTAACACATTTTTTTTACTCTTTTTTCTTACTGCAGCTATTACAACTTTTGTAATCTCCTGCGATAACAATAAGGCCATCAGCAAGGAAACAACGGCTGTTATCAGCAACGACAGCCTGATACAACGCGGCGCTTATTTAGTGAATGCCATCGGCTGCGATGACTGCCATTCGCCGAAGAAATTCGGAGAACACGGGCCCGAGGTTATTCCGGAACTCAGGTTTTCGGGCTACCCTTCAATAAGGCCGGTATTAAAGGCCGATACCAATAGTATTAAAAACGGCTGGGCATCCTTTGGACCCGATTTTACCAATACAGTTGGCCCCTGGGGTATGTCATTTGCGGCCAATATTACCAGTGATGATACCGGAATTGGAACCTGGACTGAGCAGCAATTCTTTAAAGCTATACGTGAAGGGAAATATAAGGGCCTGGACGGAAGCCGCAGTTTATTACCGCCAATGCCCTGGTTTATGTATAAAAACATGAATGATCATGATATCCGGTCAATCTTTGCATTCTTAAAGTCTACCAAACCGGTTGAAAATATTGTGCCTGCTCCAAAGCAGTTTGCAGACTTATAAACCATGAAAACAACAAAATAAATAAAAGTCTCTCTGTAAGGAGAGATTTTTATTTTTAACTCAGTTGAAACATGAGTATTTACAATTCATACAGGCTTTTCCTCAATTCATACGGGAGTAAACCTGGCTCAACGCACAACAACTGAATTGAAATAAAAAAGATTGTAAATTGTAGTACGGCTGTATTTTTTATAACCGGTTTTACCAATACCGGCAAAATATCATACAAAATGAATAATTATTGCTGATGAAATGGCTGCCACAATATACCAGGAAAGACCTGCTGATATACGCCATCAATATACCGTTCATTGTTATATTGATAAACTGCCTGCTGTTTGGCAAGCGGTTTTTTACCGAACCTAAAATTTTATTCCTCTCTGGGTTTATAGTATTGGTTATTATGACGGTTATCTGGTTTGTGTTTACCTGGGTGGCTGTTACTGAACGAAACCGTTTTCCATCAAATAAAGAACTGAAAAAGCGGCTGGTTATAACCATTTTGCTTATCGGTATCATCCAGGCACTGGTGATGACTTTATTCTTCCAGGGGTTCAGCAGTTTTCACCTTTTTGAATATGAACTGAATGAAACCCGCTATTACTGGACCCTTGCCATCGGTTTTATGATCAACATCTTAATTACCATGTTGCATGAAGGGTTTGAAAGTTTTGAAAGATGGAAGACCATACTTAAAGAAACCGAGCAGTTAAAAACAACCTATGCCCAAAGCCAGTTGCTTGGTTTGAAAAGCCAGGTAAATCCACATTTTTTATTCAACAGTTTAAATTCACTTTCGAGCCTGATAAATGAAGACAGTGATAAGGCCGAAGACTTTTTAAATGAACTTACCAAGGTTTACCGTTACCTGTTGCGGAGCCAGGATGAAAAACTGGTAACATTGGGTACCGAGCTGCAATTTATCAGGTCGTATTTTTATTTACTGAAAACAAGATACCCCGACAGGGTAGAGTTAAAAATTGAGGTAGATGAGGAATCTGCAAAAAAATATGTTTCTCCTTTTTTACTGCAAACGATTTTTGAATACAGTTTTAATAACAATGCTTTTTTAAAAGAAAAGCCCTTGATATTTATAATTGGTATTGATGCAGCAGGCAAACTGCTTGTTAAAAATAATGTGCAGGAAAAACAAAATAATGTATTAACAGGTTTGGCGGGTATCAATAACCTGGCAGAAAAATACAAACTGCTCAGCGATGAACAGGTGTTGATAGAAAAAACAGCGTCTTTGTTTTCGGTAACAGTTCCGTTACTACATGAGTCTCAAATTTTGAAATATGAAATTGGTTAAACCAAATAAAATAGAATGGATCAGTTTTTTTGCACTGATGCCTGTGATAGCAGGGGGCTGCTGTTTTGTTTTATTTGGTACCGGCTGGTTCAGTTCATTAAATGGCTGGCTTTACGGCTTCCTGTATATTATGGCCGTGGGTTTGTTTGTCTGGTATCTCGATGTATTGTTTACCAGGCAGATACATGATATGTTTACGGCTTATCAGCATACGGTGAAAAGACTTTTATCATTGCTCATCAAACAGATACTGCTTATGGCATTAGCTGTAAGTCTTTTTATCATTGGCATCATGCAGATGCCTGTTGAAGATTTTCACGCCAGCATCGCCCAGTTTTGGATGTGCTTTGGAATATCATTAGGCATCACCTGCATTGCCATGATCATCTGGGAAGGCGATTATATTTTTCAGCAGTGGAAAGAAAGTATCTGCGAAAACGAAAAATACACACAACTAGGATTGCAGACTGAGTTTGATGTTTTAAAAAGCCAGGTGAACCCGCACTTTTTATTTAACTGCTTTAATACACTGTCTTCTTTAATTACAGAAGATAAACAAAAAGCAGAAGTTTTTTTAGATGAGCTAAGTAAGGTTTACCGCTATCTTTTGCGTAATAACGAAGATGGGATGACCAGCCTGAAAAATGAGATAAAATTTATAGGATCGTATTTTGAACTGCTGAAAACCAGGCATGGTGAAGCTGTACAATTACAGCTTGATATTGACAAACGTTACGATGATTACCTGCTGCCTTCACTCAGTTTGCAACTGCTGGTTGAAAATGCGGTGAAACATAATTCGTTGTCAAAAAATTACCCGTTAAACATAGAAGTGTTTACCACTGCCGGCAATAAACTTATTGTAAATAATAATGTACAATGCAGGGTTCAAAAAGCGCCATCCGGAAAAGTGGGACTTAAAAATATCAGTATGAAATACGAACTGATACGACAGCCGGGATTTCAGGTGATGAACGATGGAAAGAGTTTTACGGCTGTATTGCCGTTGATCTGGAATAAAATAAAAATTGAACAACCTGTTACTTAAAAAATAAAACTGACTATTATGAAAATACTTATCATTGAAGATGAAGAACTGGCAGTAAAAAAACTGCAAAAAATGCTTATCAGTCTTGATAAGAATATTGAAGTGATTGCCAGCCTTGACAGTATTACTTCATCAGTTGAGTGGCTGCAGAACAATGAGGCTCCCGACCTGATATTGATGGATATTGAATTACTGGATGGGCAGAGTTTTGAAATATTTAACCAGGTGGAAGTGAAGAGCCCGGTAATCTTCACCACATCGTACGATGAATATGCTTTAAAGGCATTTAAGGTAAACAGTGTTGATTATTTATTGAAACCCATACAAAAAGAAGACCTGGCTGCCGCTATGGAAAAGTATAAAAAAATGTTTGCGGCTGCTGCAGGCC
>JBATAS010000327.1:0-1662 GCA_049661965.1 Ferruginibacter sp.
CCAGGATCTGCCGCAACGGCTAGCCGGCAAGCTGGCCCTGACCCGGCGGCTGTACCAGCGGGGCTGGACCAAACCGGAAGTCCTGGACTTGTACGAGTTCATCGACTGGCTGCTGGCCTTGCCCGAAGCTCTGGAAGAGGCGTGTCTCGATGAGATTCATGAGTTGGAGGAGAGTACGAAGATGCGGTACATCAGCAGCGCCGAACGTATCGGCATGAAGCGCGGAACGCAATTAGGAATACAACAGGTGCTACGCCGACAACTGCAACGACGTTTCGGCGATCCACCCGCCTGGGTCGAAACCAAACTCCAGGAAGGAACGCCTCCCCAATTGGAACGATGGGCCGATCAATTGCTGGACGCTGATACCGTGGAAGCCGTGTTCAAGGAATAGACTTATGCGCTACAGTGTGGGAACTGACGGCCGACGAGTTCGCGCCCCGCGATATCGCGATCTTCTGCCGCAGCGAAACCCGGCTCAAGGAACGCGCCAAACCGGCTTTGCGGCAGTGTGGTTGGGTGGGACACTATTTGAGCGATGAAGCGCCGCCGACCGACGCGCATGTTTCGCTGGGCAGCATGCACCGCGCCAAGGGATTGGAATTCAAGGTCGTGATCGTGATGGGCTGCGACGAGGACATGTTACCGCGCGCCAGTGTACTCGGCGAATTGGTGGATGAGGCTGATCGGGCGGTTTTTATCGAGCAGGAATGGCAATTGCTCTATGTGGCGTGTACTCGTGCCAGGGAGCGGTTGTTGGTGACGTATAGCGGTGAGCCGAGTCGGTTTTTTAAAACTTTCACCTAAATGGAGATCATCCATGTCTTATGTTGACGATTTGGTTGCAAGAAAGCCGGAAGTCCGTTCTTTCTCACAATATATTACCAATAATCTTGCTGACAATTATGTTAGAGGATTAAATGGTATGTATGCTAGTCGATTAAATAATGGAATTAAATCTGCCACTCAGCCAGCCGATCAATTACTAAGAATTATTAAAGCATTAATTGATGACAGAATAAAAAAACAAAAAGCACCAAGCACAGATAAAGGTAAAAAAGCAAAACCAATAAATATTAATGATGCTGCAAAATTATCAGAGCAACAACAACGTGCGCTTATCCTTGCTTTATGGTCCGTTAGAATACCTGTAATAAACCGTAATCAAATAATTGATTTGGTTAATGAAGGTGTTTATGGAGATGCTAACTATATACCACCAATAAGTTTATCTATAGCTTCCTATACTACTGCTGATAGCCTTCCAAAAAAACAAGATCATCAACCTAATTTGACAGAAATAGCAAGGCTTTTAGGAAAATTATCTCGAAAAGGAGACTCTAATGATTAAAATGCCTTTAGATGAAGTTTTCAAAATATATGAAGAGCAATCTACCCAAGCAGGACTTAGCTTGCAATCAGGGTGGCAACAACGTCTGACCAAAGAATTGGAAGCATCAAACAACACAGTACAAATTGGGGGAAATGCAGTAATCAGATTCGATCCGGTTCAAAAAGCTATATGGCTTGATGAGGAGAAAAATAAAAATAATCTCTATGATTATTTTAAAATACAAGGCTATCTTTTTTCCGATGAAATAATTACACGCTATTTCCTTTCTCTAAAAACAAAACCATTTGTTATTCTGACCGGCATTTCTG
>JBATAS010000328.1:0-5853 GCA_049661965.1 Ferruginibacter sp.
GCATCAAAGTGAACTCTTCTTCTGTTTCACCCAGTTTCCATTGGTCAAACAAAAGTGCAGATGTAAATTCCATGGGAGTAATTTGCTGCCCTTTACAGTTGATAGGAGCAGTGTTTAAAAATCCCGCTTTAATCAATCCCTGCATCAAAGTAATATGACCGGGGTATCGCAAAGTTTTTTCTTTCATGTTGGGAATATGCCCCATGGTAAATAAAATAGAACGCAGCCCATCTGTATTAAACGATTCCAGTGTACCCACATTTTCAAAATCAATCAATTCGGCATCGCTCAATGCAGGTTTGGTAACAATATGGCTGTTTTCAACATATCGGGCCGGCCTTGTATATTCTTCCAGCACATCAACAGGAGAGAAGGGAGCTTTGTATTCAAAAGGGTAAACTCTTTTTTTAGGAAGTCCGCCAACCATACATTCAAAGTCGGTAATCTTCATCCGTTCATTATAATAACCCAGCATTAAATTACTCATGCCCGGCGCCACACCACAATCAACAATGGCAGTAACATTATTTTCTTTGGCTTTGTGATCCAGTGCCAGCGCATTCTCCGGAAAAAAAGAAATATCAACTACATTCTTTTTGGCATTGATGATGGCTTCTAATGTTTTATATCCCATAAAACCCGGCACAGCAGAAATTACAAAATCAAATTCTTTTAATAAAGAATTGTAATTACTGTAATCACTCAGATCGGTCTTGATTGTTTTGATGGTATTATCTTTTGCTGTAAGTATCTGTAATGATTTTTCACTTACATCAAAAGAACTGACATGGTATTTTGTGGCCAGGTCAAGCGCCATGGCACGCCCTACCATACCGGCGCCTAAAATTGCTATTTGCATAAAATGTATTTTATACCTTGTTGTTCTTTCGTTTTAAAGAACCACAGGGTGATTTTATTAAGAAGAAATCTTTGTTAAAGGAGGGTTGTCATGCTGAGGAACAGCCGGTCCCGATTGGTTCGGGAAAGCATCTCTGCTTTTCGGGATTCTTCACTATCGCTCAGAATGACAAAGGCGACGTACCATTCATCATAATGGATTTATAGGCAGAGAGCCTGTAGAAATGTGTGTATGTAAATGTTGTTTTCAAATCTTTATTTTAATATTATCAGCATTAAAAATTTTAATGCTGATAATATTGTTGGGTTATTTATTTTTTAACTGCAGTCTTCTTACTCACAAACTTCATCTCAGCAATCAAATTCTTCGCCTCTGCATATTTATCAACGATAAACATTACATAACGTATGTCAACCATAATATTTCTGCAGATGGAAGGGTCGTAATTGATATCACTCATTGTTCCTTCCCAGGCACGGTCAAAGTTCAGCCCTATTAAATTACCGTATGCATCCAGTGCCGGACTGCCCGAATTACCACCCGTTGTATGATTGGCTGCAATAAAACAAACCGGCTGACGGCCATTTACACCCCATCTGCCAAAATCTTTTTTATTATAGAGATCAATTATTTTTTTCGGCAGATCAAATTCATAATCACCCGGCTTATATTTTTCCATCACGCCTTCCATGTAAGTCTGTATATCATATTTAACGCCATCACGTGGGTTAGAAGATTTTACATTACCATAAGTAACACGTAGTGTACTGTTGGCATCGGGATAAAATGCTTTTTTAGTAAACACATCCATTTGTGCCTGCATGTACAAGCGCTGTAACTGGTTAATAGTTGCCTGGTATTTATTAAGCGACTCCGAAACTTTGTCGCCAAAGGTTTCCTGCATATCTATAGCAATCTTATAAGCGGCATCATTTTTAATGGCGTCGGTAACATCTTTTGCATTACCTGCCAACAGGGTTTGCAGGTCTTTTGTGCAATATATTTTCGATTGTGCATAAACCGCTGCTGCAGTTTTTGCATAATCATTGCCATGTTGTTTAAGGAGTTCTTTAAAGTATGGCGATGTATATTCATCCTTCTGGTCTTTAACATACATTTCCATCAGTACAGTAAATAATTTTTCATCAACTGCGGCACTGTAATCTTTATATTGATCTTCCAGCCGTTCAATTACTCTTGCTTTGGCTGTGTTATACCCGGCTTCACCATTTTTTTCATAAGCATTTACTACAGATTTTAACTGGTTGGCAAACATCAGTAATTCTATCTTCGGAAATATCTCACTGTAATAATCACGGGCATAGGCATAAGGTTCAATATCAGCGTAGGCCTTTTCCAGGTCCTTCAATAAATCCATATAAGCAACATTCAGTTCGGGCTTACTCATCACTATCTTTTCAAAACTGGCTTCCAGTTCTTTTCTTTTAGCTACTGCATTACTCTTGGTAAGTCCTAAAATTTCACCCTGCCATTTTTTCCAGGCGTTTGATATAGAAGCATATTTTTTTGCATACTGAATACCAATCTCTTCATCCTTACGCATAAAGCCATCAATTACATTCAACGCTTGTGTACGGATAGCAACTTTTGCAGGGTCACTAACTTTTACTGTTTGCTCAATGGCGCTGCTGTGCAGGTATTCATTGGTACGGCCCGGAAAACCAAACACCATCGTAAAATCTCCTTCTTTAATACCATCTAAAGAAATATTTAAAGAGCGCTTGGGTTTGTAAGGAACATTATCGGGAGAATAAGCAGCCGGCTTATTATTTTTATCGGCGTAGATACGGAACATACTGAAATCGCCGGTATGCCTTGGCCACATCCAGTTATCGGTGTCTTTACCAAAATTACCGATGGTGTTTGGCGGAGCACCAACCATGCGTATATCATTGTATGTTTCGGTAATAAACATAAAATATTTATTGGCTTCAAAAAAAGAACGGATGAGTATATCCTGGTAACTTTCTTTGTTCGTCATTTTTTTTAATGCGGCAATATTTTTATCAATCAGGCTTTTCCTTTCTTTTTCACTTAAGTTATCGCCTACACCACCCAACACGGCTTTTGTAACATCATCAATGCGGATGATGAAAGTGGCAAACAGTCCGGGGTTTTTTAATTCCTGGTCGTGGTTATAAGCCCAGAAACCATCACGTATATAGTTGTTTTGTATAGAGGAGTGACTTTGTATAGCATCAAAACCACAGTGGTGATTGGTTAACAGTAAACCCTTGTCGGAAATAACTTCGGCCGTGCAAAAACCACCAAAACTTACAATGGCATCTTTTAAACTGCTTCGGCCAATATTATAAATATCGCTGGCATTTATCTTCATGCCCATACGTTTCATTTCTTTTTCATTTAACGATTGTAAAAGTTGTGGCAGCCACATGCCTTCTTCGGCAAAACCTTTAAAAAAGAAAGAGACACCTACAACTAACAGTAGAATATATTTTTTCATATCATAATTTTTATGCAGCCAAATTTAAGCAATTAAAAACTTTTTATTTCATCTTAATAAAACAGGGAGATTATATATTGCTGTAACGGGTTACCGGCTTCAATTTGCAGTTTTGATGAAAATTAACCCTTTATTAGCATCATATGTTTTATTTTCGGGATAAATTCAATAATAAATTATGAAAAAATTTTTATTCTTTCTGGCAGTTGTTACACTTGGTTTTCAATCAGTATCTGCACAAGGGTTAAAGGGTTTATTTGATAAAGTTAAATCAGCTACCTCTAACGATTCGGGCAGCAATCTAAGCAACGATGATATTATAAGCGGTTTAAAAGAAGCCCTGCGTGTGGGTACCGACAGCAGCAGTAAAAAATTAAGCAAGCTGGATGGTTTTTTTGGAGATGCCGCCATTAAAATATTAATGCCCGAAGAAGCAAAAAAAGTAGAAAAGACCTTACGCAGTTTTGGAATGGGCAGTATGGTTGATAAAGCAATATTGAGCATGAACCGTGCGGCCGAAGATGCAGCCAGCGGCGTTGGTAATATTTTCTGGACAGCCATTAAAGGCATGAGCATTAAAGATGGCTTACAAATTTTACGTGGTGGCGATTTTGCGGCTACCGATTATTTAAAATCTGTTACCACTGCAGAACTTACCGAAAAATTTCGCCCGATAATTGAAGCTGCGCTTATAAAAGTTGATGCTACCAAATACTGGAAAGATATTTTTACCAATTACAACCGTTTTTCCCGGGATGAAGTAAATACCGACCTTACCGCTTATGTAACCGAAAGGGCATTGAGCGGATTGTTTTATAATATCAGCCTCGAAGAACAGAAAATACGTAAAGACCCGGCCGCACAGGTTACCGATATTTTGAAGAAGGTGTTTGCGAAGTAGTTCGATAATAATATCGATAACAGGTTATGAGAAAAACATCACTTTTAGTTTTATTTTTAATTTTCACATCCAGTTGCTTTAGCCAGAGTGAGATGAAAGTAATTGATAGTATTTTAAATTATACTGCACCCCGAAGGAAGAGTAGTCTAAAAAAGGTTATTGTTGGAAATAAGAGAACAGGAACCGCTTACTTCTTTTTAAAAAGCAATAACACTGTTTATAGCATTGTAGATAGGACCAGTTTTTATAGTTCCGGCAAAAAAAGGGATTCCACTTACGAGATCAAGTATTTTTTTCTGGAAGAAAAATTAGTAAAAGTCATTTATTACCGTTCAACAGAACGCCCAAATAGTAAAGGATTTGCTTATTATTATTTTAAAGATGGTAATTTGATAGGGAATAAAAATTTTGCAGATCACCCAAAAATTGCCATAGAAATTATATTAAAGGAATCGGCGATCCAGTTAGAGAAGGCTAGTGAGCTTATCGATGTCAGATAACTTTTTCTTTATAAACGGTATTGCAATAAATCAGCATAGCTGTATATTCACAGCTAAAACTAATTGCAATGAAATCGATTTTTGTAACCCTCTTTTTATTCAGCCTTTCATTTACGGTAACAGCACAAGATAATGATGCTTATTTTCTGTCGAACCCCTGTTTAACGCCTGATGGGCAAACGGTAATTTTTAGTTTTGAAGGCGATCTGTGGAAAGCCAATGTAAATAACGGCCAGGCCAGCAGGTTAACGGCTATGCAGGGTTACGAAACCAGTCCCATGGTTTCGCCTGATGGCAAATGGATTGCTTTCAGCGGCAGGCAATTGGGCAATGCAGATATATATATAATGCCTGTTGATGGCGGCGATATAAAGCAACTTACTTTTCACAGTGCCAATGATGAAGTTTGCAGCTGGAGTTGGGATTCTAAAACTGTTTATTTTCAGAGCAGCAGGTTGGGCCGCATCTCGGGCTTTACTGTTGGTGTAAATGGCGGAACACCAAAAGCTGTTTTCAGCGATTATTTTTTCCTGTTCGATCATAATCTTGTTGAGCATCCTTCAACCGGCGAAATATTTTTCAACGATACCTGGGAGAGTTATAACCAGGTTCAGCGCAAAAGGTATAAAGGCGCATTTAATCCCGATATACAGTCGTATAACCCTAAAACTAAGCAATACAAAAAATATACAACCTGGGAAGGAAAGGATTTTGCTGCAACGATAGACAGAAAAGGAAATGTATATTTTATTTCGGATGAAGCCAATGGGGAATACAATTTGTACAGCCTGGAAGGCAGCGCCAAAACTGCTTTGACAAAATTCAGCACTTCTATAAAAACACCTGTTGTAAATGCAAACGGTGGCAAGGTTGTTTTTGACAAAGATTACCAGTTGTGGATATATGATGTGGCTTCAAAAAGATCATCAAAATTAAAAATTGATATTGTACGTAATCGTGTTCTGCCAAATGAAAAAGATTATAATGTAAAAGGCAAGATCAGCAATTTTGATGTATCGCCTGATGGTAAAAAACTGGCGTTTACAAGCCGTGGCGAAATTTTTGTAAGTGATGTGGAGGGGAAATTTGTTCAGCAAATAAGCAAAGG
>JBATAS010000329.1:0-6326 GCA_049661965.1 Ferruginibacter sp.
CTCAAGCGGAGCTAAAAAAATTATTGTATGCCGAAACGGAGCATCGCACTACTATTTCTTTTTATCAATATTTTCCTGTTGATGATCCAAAATTATTCAGGGACGAAATGTACAAAGCATTGAATTCATTGGAAGTTTTTGGCCGTATTTATATTGCTCATGAAGGTATAAATGCACAGATAAGTGTGCCGGATAGTAATGTAGATGTATTTAGAAATTATTTGGACACAATTGAACCGCTAAAAAATATCCGGTTAAATATTGCAGTTGATGATGATGGTAAATCATTTTGGGTTTTAAAAATTAAAGTGAGAGAAAAAATTGTTGCTGATGGAATTAATGATCCCGGTTTCAGCATGCAAAACAAAGGAAGTTATGTTAATGCAGTACAGATGAATGAACTGATGCAGGATGAAAATACAGTGGTGATTGATATGCGTAACCACTACGAATACGAAGTGGGCCATTTTGTAAAAGCCATTGAAATACCCAGCGATACTTTCCGTGAACAGTTACCTATGGCTGTGGAAATGATGCAGGATAAAAAAGACAAGAACATTATCATGTATTGCACCGGTGGTATCCGTTGCGAAAAAGCCAGTGCTTATATGAAACATCACGGCTTTGAACATGTGTATCACCTGGAAGGCGGCATCATCAATTATGCACAGAAAGCAAAGGCAGACGGACTTGAATCAAAGTTTATTGGTAAAAATTTTGTGTTTGATGACAGGCTGGGGGAGCGGATAACAGAAGATATCATTTCAAAATGCCACCAATGTGGTAAACCTGCCGATACACATACTAATTGTAAAAATGATGCTTGTCATTTATTATTTATCCAGTGTGATGATTGTGCAAAGGAATATGATGGCTGCTGTACTGTTGAATGTAAAACAACTTATAATTTACCTGCAGAAGAGCAGGCTGCATTGCGAAAAGGGATTGAAAAAGGCCAGATGATATTTAATAAAAGCAAACAAAGACTGCGGCCTACAATTGAAGAAAATAAAAAGTATAAAAAGTATAAAGAGTTCTGAGTCAAATACGTTTTTCAGATATTATAATTTTTCCAAAACTTCATTGATTCTTTTTTCTGTTTCTTCATTACTTAAATCGGTGGGCACAAATTTTTGACCAATCACTTTTTCATACAATTCAATGTACCGGTTGCTGATTGTTTCTATCCATTCATTACTCATATGTGGTACGGTTTGCCCTTCTTTACCCATAAAATTATTTTCAATCAGCCATTCACGTACAAACTCTTTACTTAGTTGTTTTTGCCTTTCGCCTTTTTGTTGTCTTTCCTCAAAACCATCGGCATAAAAATAACGTGATGAATCTGGTGTATGTATTTCGTCCATTAAAATTATTTCATCAGCAAGCTTACCAAACTCGTATTTTGTATCTACTAAGATCAAACCTTGCTTTGCAGCAATTTCTTTTCCTCTTTCAAAAAGCTGCAAGGCGTATTTACATAGCGTTTCCCATTCAGCAGCAGTAGCCAATTCATTTGCAATTATCGCTTCTGCTGAAATGTCTTCATCGTGTCCTTCGGAAGCCTTGGTGCTTGGCGTAATGATTGGCGATGGAAAAAAATCGTTTTCCTTCATTCCGTCAGGCATGGTAACTCCGCATAAAACTCTTTCGCCGGAAGAATAGGTTCGCCAGGCATGGCCCGTTAAATTACCACGCACTACCATTTCAATTTTAAAAGGATTACATTTTTTGCCAATGCTCACATTTGGTGCAGGTGCCGATATCAGCCAGTTGGGGCATATATCTTTGCTGGCATCCAGCATATAAGCAGCAATTTGGTTTAAAACCTGCCCTTTATAAGGTATAGGGCTGGGCAGAATAACATCAAAAGCCGAAATTCGGTTACTGGCTAACATCAGCAGGTATTTACCGGCAACTGTATAAACATCTCTTACTTTGCCCTTGTAAAAACCTGATTGTTCGCTAAATTTAAATGGTTTCATTGCTCTAAATTACCATCAACCGATTTAAAACATCAGAATTACACTGAACAAATTATTAACAGCACAGGAAAATAAATTTTTCAGGTAGAAATAAGGTAGTTAATTTGCCATATATTTAAAACCAAAAACTGAGATATGAGAAAAGCAACTTGCTATGTGGTTACTTTTTTGCTGGCTAATGTTTTAACGATTGCAGCCATTGCACAAACTGTGACTATTAACGGTAATGTACGAAACAGTAGCTCAAAGGACGGAGCAGGTGCTGTTTCTGTAATTGTAAAGGGTGACGATGTAGGAACTTTTACAGATGATAAAGGAAATTTCAGAATTACGGTAAAAAGTTTACCCGTAACTCTTTTAATTTCTTCTGTAGGTTACGAGTTACAGGAAGTATCTGTTACTGATGCCCGTCCTGTACAGGTAGAGTTTAAGCCTTCAAATATATTAGGACAGGAAGTTGTTGTTGCAGCAAACCGGGTTCCACAAAAAATTATGGAGTCGCCGGTATCTATTGAAAGAATAAGTGCTGCTAATATCCGCAACTCGCCGGTATCCAATTATTATGATGTGGTAACCACACTTAAAGGGGTTGATATAACCACTTCTTCACTAACTTTTAAAACACCTACAACCCGTGGTTTTAATTCCAGTGGTAATACAAGATTTAATCAACTGGTTGATGGAATGGATAATCAGGCTCCCGGACTTAATTTTTCTGTTGCTTCTATTATTGGTTTAAGTGAGCTGGATGTAGATAATATTGAACTTTTATCGGGTGCTTCATCTGCGCTTTACGGGCCAGGTGGTATGAACGGTACATTATTGATGACCAGTAAGAATCCTTTCAAATACCAGGGATTGTCTTTTTTAATTAAAGCAGGATTAATGCATGTAGGCAGCGAACGTCAAAGAGAACCTTCGCCTTATCACAACTGGAATTTACGTTGGGGTAAAAAAGTGTCTGAAAAGTTTGCCTTTAAAATAAATGCAGAATTAATTCAGGCCAAAGATTGGATGGGGACTGATACCAGAAATTATGACAGGCTTGGTACCACAGGAACTGTAAAAGCAGGTAACAGGCAAACTGATCCTAACTACGATGGTATTAATATTTATGGAGACGAAACAACTATTGATATGCGGGCTTTTTTCTCTCAAATTGCAGCCGGTTTACCCGGAGCAGCTAATTTTATTGCAGCAAATGGTTTGTTAACTACTCCTCAAAATGTATCCCGTACAGGTTACACCGAAAAAGAATTATTCAATCCTAACACCGTTAACTTTAAGCTGGCCGGTTCAATGCATTATAAAATAACACCTAATACCGAAGCTGTTCTTGCAGGATACTGGGGTACCGGTAGTACAATTTATACAGGCAGCGACAGGTATTCTCTTAAAGACTTTAAAATGGGCCAGTATAAAGTTGAAGTGAACAGTAAAAACTGGTCATTCAGGGCTTACACAACCCAGGAAAATGCAGGTGAATCTTACAATGCAACAGCTACTACAAGGTTATTTAACGAATCGTGGAAAAAATCTGTTACCACTGATGCAGCTGGTAATCCAACACCATTGCCAACAGATTGGTATATACAATATACTTATAAGTATTTAAGTGACCGTATGAACGGTTTAACTGAATACGATGCACACCAGGCTGCCAGAGCATTGGCTGATGTTGGCCGCCCTGCTTCAAACAGTCAGGCATTTAGAACTGCTTATGATGCTATTCGTAAGAAACCAATATCACAAAACGGCGGATTACTATTAGATGAATCTGATTTGTATGCAGTGGATGCTAATTATAATCTTACCCATATTACAAAGGCCTTTGCCGATGTATTAATTGGTGCTAATTATAAAAAATATGTGCTGAACTCACAAGGAACTTTATTTGCCGATTCAGCAGGCACAATTGGTATAGCCCAGTACGGAGGATACATACAAGCCAGCCGGCAGATTATTGATATGTTGAGTTTAACTGTATCGGGCAGGTATGATAAGATGGAAAATTTTAAAGGCCGTTTTACACCAAGGATAACTGCTTTGGTTAAAGTAAAACAGGATAATAATGTTCGTTTATCTTTTCAAACTGCTTATCGTTTCCCAAGCAGTCAGCAGCAGTATATAAATTTACAGGTAGGTAGTACACGTTTAATAGGAAGCAATCCTTCATTTGCTGATTATTTCAATTTTGCAGGGAATCCGTTGTATACTTTTAAAACAAATTCTGCTACAAATGCTTTGTATGATTTTAAATCATTTACACCTCCAGAAGTAAAACCAGAATCAGTAAGTTCTTTTGAGGCAGGTTATAAAGGATTATTAATGCAGGGCAAATTGTTAATTGATTTGTATGGTTATTATGGCCAATACCAGGATTTCTTAGGAAGAGTAAATACTATACAAACTACCACAGGTAATGCAAACGATACATCAAATGCAAGTAAAAGAAGAAATATCTCAGTTGTCGTTAATTCTTCTGATAAGGTTAAGACCTATGGATTTGGTATTGGCCTTGATTACAGGTTGCCGTTTAATTTTATTGCCGGGGCTAATTTGTCATCTGACGTGCTGAAGGATGTACCTTCAGATTTTGTAGCTTATTTTAATGCACCAAAGTATAAAGCAAATTTCAGTATTGGTAATACAGGTTTTGGGCCTGATAAAAGACTTGGTTTCAGTGTTGCGTACAGGTGGCAGGAAGGTTTTTATTACCAGGGAGATTTTGCAAATGGAAACTTACCGGCTGTTAGTAATTTAGATGCACAGGTAAGTTTAAAATTGCCAAAGGCAAATAAATCTATAATAAAGCTGGGTGCTACAAACCTGTTAAATCAATATTATTATAATGCTATAGGTAACTCACAAATTGGCGGATTATACTACATCAGTTTTGGGTATAATATTTACTAATAATTATAGCTAACCCCGATTTTGAAATTTTAAAATTACTATGATGAAAAAAATAATTTATAAACTACGTTCTTTTTACCTGCTGCCCTTGGCTGCTGTAATTTTTCTTGCTTCGTGTAATAAAGACTTAGAACAGTTAGCACCCATTCCTACGCCTGTATATCCTACAGGTAGTGGTATTGCTGCAACATTAGCTGCCAATGCCAATTACAGCAATTATGCTGCTTTGATTGCCAGGGCAGGGATGACCGCTTCATTGAATGATCTAACCAAATCTTATACAGTATTTGCTACGGATAACAACGGGATGAATCTGTTTGCAAATGCAGCATCAGGAGGATTAGTACCATATCCTGCACCAGATGCTGTTGTATTGGGATTTATTAATACCAGTTTACCTGTTGCCAGTGCTGCCGGAATAGTTCAATACAACACTGTGGGGCAAAAATTTCCGCTGGCTTCTATAGGAAACAGTTTTCCTAATTACCCTTTACCCAGCCAGATCATACTTGACCCAGGCCAACCATTTGTAAGAATGCCTATATTCCCGTCAAGAGGAACTCCATATTCTTATGTGAATAATTTACCTATTATCGCTCCTGAAATAAATGCGGCTAATGGTGTAATACTTACAGCCTATTCAATTGCAGCTCCTCCAACGGCTACTTTAAAATCAGTGATAGCAACAGAACCAACACTTTCTTATTTCCGTGCAGCTGTTGCCCGTGCCGATAGTGGTTCGGTAGGCTTAAGCAAGTTTGATGAGTTAATGAATTATGGAGTAACTAATATGACTGTGTTGGCGCCTAATGATGCTGCATTTCAAACTTTAATTTTTGGTCTTGCGTTTCAGGCTTATTTGTCTACAAGGCCAATGCCTTATACAGCTACAGATACGGCCATTGCAACTGCAACAGGAAACGGAGCTGTTGCGGCAGGCCCTGCATTCTTAAATACCAATAATGTTTCAACTGCACAGGTAAAAGGAATTGTGGCATACCACCTGTTTGCTACTTTAACAAGCAGTACGGCCACACCGTATCAACCTAATATCAGGGTATTTTCAAATAATGTACCATCTACCCCCGGATTTTTTGTGAAGACATTGGTTAACTCAAGTTTTGCAACTCATCCGGGTGTAATGGCGCTTGCAACTTACACCGGACCGGCCGTTACCGGTTTAACATTTACAGGTTTGGGAACTTTTCCTTCGGGAGGTTTTCCTTTCACCGGGCCTCCTGCTAATGCAATTAAGAGGGATCAGCATGCGGTAAATGGTGTTTATCATATAATTGATAAGGTTCTGTTACCTCAATAAAAAATATAATAAAAAAAAGGGCTTCAGATTTCTGAAGCCCTTTTTTTATGTCTGTAGTTTAATATTATACATTAAACCTGAAATGCATCACATCGCCATCCTGTACC
>JBATAS010000330.1:0-1943 GCA_049661965.1 Ferruginibacter sp.
GACCAAGACAAAACGCAAGCGCAAAAAGAAGTAGAACTAGCCGCCGATAAAACCACTGCTGACAAGTCAGTCAAATTTAAATACACACCTATCGCTGCAGAAGTAGCCATCATTGAAGCTGCCAAAGCCAAAGGTGCAAGCCCTAAGTTGCAGGCGTCTATGAAGCAGAAATTAACGGTTGCGGTTAGTCAACTCAAAGCCATGGGAATAGAAATTCCTAAGCCTAAAATCTACGATACTAAAGGGCAAGGCATTAGTGATAAAACGGCGATTGATGCAATGGACAGCTCTACCATTCAAAAGCGCATTACACAGCCACAAGTTGCGCCTAGAAGATAATGAATTTAGCAGGGCGCATTACCTTTAGGACAAATTTGAAAAATGATTGGGAACAGTACTGCATGCAAAGTGGCATTAGTCCCAGTGAAGCTTTACGCCAACTCATTAGCAAAATCCTCACTGGCCGCACTGCTTTAGATAAGGTGCTGAATATTCCTCAAGGCGTGCTACCAAAACCAGAAAATAGCCCCTTAAAAAATCGTATTGAAATTCGGCTTACTGACAAAGAGTCTGACAAGCTCGCTGAGCACGCTGAAAAGAGTGGCTTCAGCCCTACGCAATGGTTAGTGACCCTAGTGCGCTATCAATTCATTAAACATACGCCGTTAAATGTCCTAGAACTAGACAAGCTAGATGAGCGACTTTATCAAATTCGGATGATAGGGCAGAATCTCAATCAAATCGCCCGCGCACTGAATAGCCATGAGCTGAGTAGCTCGCAGGTCGATATGATGCCGATGCTGCAAGAGTTATTAAAAGTACTGGACGAAGACAGAAAAGCCTTAAAAGCGATTGCTAGCCATAATTTAGATCGCTGGTAGCTGTATTTATTATGGCTAGACCAAAAAGATTCATTGATGGATTGTTGGTGAATTGGGGCGACGATTTATTTTACCCGCCAGTGCGTCCGACTAAAACTCCAACAAGTAAACCATTGGGCTGGGCTAACATCATCATGCCCGATAAGCCTGCGGCCATACGCGCTCAAATAACCCGCACCACTCAAAAAACACCTGAAGTGATGGTTAAAATTACCAGCAAGATGGGTGCAGGTAAAGGCATGGTCGCTATTGCTAATCATCTCGATTACATCTCACGTAACGGCAAAGTCCAGCTCGAAGACCATGAAGGCCGCCTACTCAATAGCCGTGCCGATGTGAAAGATATTAAAAACGATTGGGCGCAAGACATTTCTGAAGTTACTAAACGTCGTGAAACCATTAACGTGATATTTTCTATGGCAAAAGGTACACCTGCTGCTGAAGTTAAAGAAGCGGTGAGCGACTACTTAAAACAAGAGTTCGGTGGTAAGCATGAGTACGTATTTGCCTTGCATACCGATACTGACAATCCGCATGTACATGTCTGCATCAAAATGACGCCAATTAAAAAGCGCAGCAAACGCCTCAATCCACGTAAAAATGACTTGCAACGCTGGCGTGAAGGTTTTGCACAAAACCTCCGTAGATACGGCATTGCAGCCAACGCCACACCGCGTAAAACTCGCGGCGTGATACAGCAACCATTACATCAATATCAGCTGCATCAATCCGTTAGGCAGCAGCACGCAATCATCAGAAAATCCGCAAAGCCAAACTTTGACGCGCATACCAAAGAAATTCTCGCTTGGGCAAATATCGCAAATGTACTAGCAAAATCTGAAGACCGTATTGATAGGCAACTTGCCAAGGATGTAATTGCTTTTATAGCTGAGCAACCTATTAAGCAGGTGGGTAATATATCAGTTCAAAAAAGCAACGACGACATATCAACCCCAACTGAACAATTGTCTACTGGAATTAAATTAAAATGGTATTCGTAAAGTTTGTGTATTGCCAAATTTTAGGGAAAACTACAAAGTAAGTTAAATTTCGTAAAATAAT
>JBATAS010000331.1:0-10537 GCA_049661965.1 Ferruginibacter sp.
GCAATTAACTGAGCATCGGCTTTCAGTTTTTCCTGTATGGCTGTAAATGCATTGCTCTCCGTTTCTGAAAGCGCTTTACTGTCTACCGCTTTAAGTGCATTCACAAAGCCTGTTGCATTTGAAGCCACCTTAGCTGCATCGCTGTTTACCAACGAATTTTTGATATGGTAATAACTGCTCAGTAGAGCCGCCAGACCGTTTTCTTTTGAACCCGCCTGTGCCGATACAACAGAGGTGCATGTTAATACAATCAGTCCGGATAAGAATAACAGCTTTTTCATGATGGTTGATTTAGTTTATGAATATTTTAATTAGCCAGTTCAGCCTTATACCCTGCAGCTTCAACTGCTTTTTGTACATCTTCTGCCGATGCGTTGTCTGTTACAACGGTTAATGTTTTTTCGGTAGACTGCAGATCTACTGCCCAGTTATCTTCACCCGTTACCTCGTTAAGATACGGCGTTACGGTGGCAGTGCAACCACTGCATTTAATATTAGTTTTAAATTTTAATGTTTTCATGTCTTTAATTTTTATTGTTCTACTTTATAACCCATTTTTTCAATAGCATCAACAACGGTTTGTTTTGATACTTTACTTTCATCAATACTGATGTTAGCCTTTCCGATTTCGATGGCATCTATTGAAGCACCATCAAGTGCCGAAATTATTCGGGTTACCACACCTACACAGTGCTGGCTTCCCATGCCATTAATTGTTAACAAATGTTGTTCCATGTTTTTTGTTTTTAATGATGTAAAATTATGTTTGATCGTTTGGTTTGTCGTTACAGAATTCATACTGATTGTTGTATAATTTTAGGATTCAGTTTCAACATGTTGTTCGGTCTTTTATTTTGGCTGTTTGATTTTGAACACCGCAATCAATAATCCGAGTCCGCATATTACTGCTGCCGTGCTGAATGCTGTTTTAAAACCTGCATTTAATGCAACGGTTTCGCTGATACCATCTGCCATTGCCCCTCTTGTAACCGCCACTGCAATAACCGCCACCACAGCCAGTCCTATGGCCGAGCCAATCTGGTAGCTGGTATTCACAATGCCCGAAGCCAAGCCCGTCTCCTCGGGTTTAACTGCCGACATAGCCGCCATAGTTGCAGGAATATAAGCCAGCGACATACCCAAAGCGCCCAGTATTGAAGCCGGCAACACATTGGTTAAAAAAGTTCCACCGGTTGTAACTGTGCTGAACAGCAATGCAGATGCTGTAAGAAAAGCAAGGCCAGCCAGCAGATTTGCTTTAAATCCAAACCTCGCTACCATTTTGCCGGTAAAGCCCACCATTACAATCATGATGGTTATGGTCATTGGTAATAAAGCAAGTCCGCTGTTGAAAGCATTTAAGTTTAAAATTTGCTGAAGATATAAGTTTAGAAAAAACCATAGCGGTATCCAGGCAGCGGCCATCAAACCCATCACCATATTTCCTGAAGAAAGATTTGGTGTTTTAAAAATGTGAAGCGGTAATAAAGGTTCTTCTTTTCTTTTTTGAGAAATAAGAAAAATGATGAATGAAAAAACAGATACGGAAAGCAAACTGATTGTTTGTACAGAGCCCCATCCGGCTGATTCGGCCGATACAATTGCATATACCATCAATACCAGTGATGCAGTTGCCTGTATCGCACCCGCCCAGTCAACTTTTCCGGTTGATCGCTTGCCTTGTAATAACCAGGACTTACAAAATGACAATACAAAAATTGCAATGGGGATATTGATATAAAATACCCATCGCCAGTTCATCCATTCGGTGATCACACCACCCAGGAATACACCGGCTGAACCTCCGGCTGCTGCTGATGCTCCCCAAAGTCCGAATGCTTTACCTAATTCCTTTGGGTCAGTAAAGGTTGACATCAACAGCGTCATTGCCGCCGGGGCAATCAATGCAGAACCAATTCCCTGTACAGCTCTTCCAAAATTTAAAACAGCCGGAGACCAGGCAGCGCCTGCCAGTAATGATGCCGCTGCCAGTATTCCAAAACCTGTCATGAATATTTTTCTGGCGCCGAAAAGATCAGATAATCTTCCACCGAGTAAAAGAATTCCGCCGAACAGGATAACATATGCATTGAATATCCATTGCAGATCATTTTGGGTATAACCCAGATCGGATTTTATTGCCGGTAACGCCACACCGATAATTGATGTGTCCATAATAACCAGGAACTGTGCCGTGCAGATAAGTGCAAGTGCCAGCCATCGTTTTTCGAATATTGTTTTTGTAACAGTTGATGTTTGTGCCATAATAAAATTTTTATAAAACAAAATTAGATATGGCTTCGGCCTTGTTTTTTACACTATGGCAGGGATGATGTATAAAATTTTTGTGTGCAATTTTTGCTCGAAATAATTTTTCAAAGCGGGATTGTATGAAACGCAATAATGCTAAAATTATCTAAGCAGATAATACGGACTTAACATACTATGATGTAATTAAAAAAGTACAGGGTAAAAAGAAAGATATTGAAAGGATATTAATTCAGTTTGCTAATTAAAGGAAATAGTTTCGCCATCTTCAGGCACAAATATTTTTGATGTGAACCCATGTTTATTTATTGTTGCATTCAATACAGTTCTTGTAAGATAACAATGATTGACAGCTTCCATGTGAACCACTATAATTTTTGCTGATGATTTGCTGTGTTTTGCAGTTTCAATCACATCTGCTGCCGTCATAGTAATGGGCTCTCCAAAATTAAATTGAGCAGCTCCGGCATTTACGATAATATAATCGGGTTGAAACTGATCTATGTTTTTTGCAGTCACTTCATCCCACACGGCATCACCTGCAACATAAATGGTTATACTTTTATCCTGAATAATAAAACCACTGGCAGGCGCCATTTTTTCTATTAGTTCGCCATGCCCGTGTTGTGCCGGTACTCTTTCAACATTAATTTCACCTGGGTTACTTTTTACATCACTGTTCAGATTGGTGAACCCCTGTTCTGTAAGCAGGCCCTCATCTTCAGGCTGGCAAACAATAAATTTATTTTTGGGAATCAGTTGCTGCGCTTTTGCATCCCAATGATCCCGGTGTGTATGTGTTATCAATACGGCATCAGTCTCAGTGATTATTTTCTCTAATTCAGATTCACCAACCGGCAAATCAACCGTAGGATTGCGGGTTTCATTCGACCAGGGAACCGGATCATTTTCAAATTTATCACTGAATATGGGATCAATAAGAAATGATCTGCCCGAAATATTAATGACCACGGTAGCATTACGAAGCAGCCGGATGCTTATATTATTTTCCATTGCTTTAAAATTCAGTTTAACAGGATAAGATTGTCTACATTTCACTTTCTGCAGTTTTTAACCTGCTTCTGCTTTTGAGCGGCCTTTCCTTATAATCCCTGTTAACCCAAACAGGTTTAAGTTTTGAAATATAACGCCGCTTAATATTATATACAACCAGGAATATTCCGATCAATACAAATCCCAAACCGGTTATCATACCTGCTGTGATCTGCTCGTTTAAAAAAACAGATGCCCACAAAACACTGAATACCGGAACAAGTATTGTAACCAGGGATGCATTTACGGTTCCTGTATTTTCAATCAGCCTGAAATAAAAAATATACCCACCTGCAGTGTTAATAATTGCCAGAATGGTCAACGGCACTAAAATGCCCGGTGTAAACAAAACAGGCTGGTAGTTTAAAAATAAAAATGGTAAGGATATAGCAGCAGCCATAATGATCTGCCCCGTGGCAATATCAACGGGGCCAGTTTTATTAAATTTCAGCTTTGCAAAAACAGTTGTAAATGCATACGAGAAAG
Organism: Ferruginibacter sp.; assembly: GCA_049661965.1. Classification (GTDB taxonomy): domain Bacteria; phylum Bacteroidota; class Bacteroidia; order Chitinophagales; family Chitinophagaceae; genus Ferruginibacter. The sequence goes on from JBATAS010000331.1 coordinate 3,808, forward strand.
AACCGGCAAGCCCTGCCAGTATCGCCAACCAGAAGCCTATGCCCCCAGTTACCGGGCTCCATCCTAAAACCATAAAAATACCGGCAATACTCATCAGCATACCAGTCAGTTTTCTCCCGGTTATATTTTCTTTCAGGAAAAATTTAGAAGCCAGCGCTGTGAACAAAGGAATGGTAGAGCCGAGGATTGCAGCTAAAGAAGCACCCAGCTCTATCACCGAGTAGGTAGCCATCAAAAACGGAACAACAATATTAAAGGCTCCCAGTATCAGGTAATCTTTCCACCTGCTTTTCAAATCGGGAAGCTGGCGGTAAACAGCAGCAACCACAAGCAAAGTGAGTGCTGCCAGAAACATGCGGGTACCTACACTTAAAAACACGCCGATGACCGGTGCAACTATCTTTAAAAAAAGACTGGAGCTGCCCCATACCATGGATAACAATAACAAAAGGAATATATCTTTCGTTTTCACTTTAATAAATTGAATAGTACTCATCCAGGTTTAAAGCCCGGAAGCCGGCTTTGTGAATCGCATCTTCCACATGTATCTCGTTGATAAGACCGGGAGAAAAAATGGTCAGTTTCCTTTCGGGACTTTCCAGGTCGAGTTGCCAGTTAGCCGAACCAACGGCACGGTTCAAATAAGGAGCTACACGTAGCAAGGCCTTTTCGTTTTTGATATTAGTTTTGTAAGAAATGAGTTCCATAATTGACAGGTTTTAAGAAGCACAAATTGCTGCGCTTTGTATGTTTAAAAAATGAACTGGTTCAAGAACTTTATTATTCATCCAGCCAATAGGCTAAAATTCATCATTAACTACTCAAAAGAAAATGCAAGACTGAATGAATTGCGTTAAAAAAAGTATGAATCGCAAATCAACCTTTAATCAATTCACTTATCTTCATTTTCATACTTCAAAGCTAATCTTCGAAACAGCTTGAGAGGTTTTATTATAGCTGTTTAGATGTATATATTTTTGACTGATTGCATGATGCCCAGATTTATAACTAACCGTATTGAGTTGATTGAGGGAGCGGTACTGGTATAATATTCATCGGCTAAATTCATTTAATAAAATTGGCCCGGTATTTTTACCGGGCCTTTCCTGTTTTCATGGGACAGGATCTTCAAAACCGCAAAATGAAAAACTATTCATGACTATGCTTACTAACTTTTAATTCAATTGCAGGATTCCCATTGCTTTCTTTAACTGCAATTCAAAAATTTTGATTGTATATACTGCCTGCAGGTTATTCAGTTTCGCTTTTGTTAAGGCCAGCTCTGCATCATTTAGTTCCAGGCGGGTTCCCAGCCCGTAGCGATAGCGGTCATTCATCATACTGTAATTAATTTCTGCTGCAGATACATTCTGTTGCTGTATCTCCCACTGGTTATAAGCTTCCCGCAGGTTAGATGAATAAGTAACCAGTTCAGTTTGTACACGGTTCTTTAATTCTGCCAACGCCAATTCATTTTGTTGTATCGCCAATGTGGATTGTGCTGTTTTATTTTTTAAACGGCCTCCGGAATAAATCGGGATGTTTAACTGCACACCTGCATAAGATGAACGGGGCAACCTGTATTCACCAAACTTAAAATTATCGGCCTGTGATTGTACCTGGTATTGGGCAACCAGTGCCAGTTGAGGTTTAAAAGAAGCTTTTATTCCCTGCAACTGCTCTTTGTTCTCCTCTATCTGCAGTGATTTTATTTTTACATCTTTCCTGTTGTCCATTGCCACAGAAAACCCCGAGCTGCTGATCAGATAATTACTCTCCAGCGATTGCGTATGTATGCTGTCGGTAAAAATAAAGTTAATAGCACCTTCAACACCCATCAGTTGCTTTAACTGTTGTGTATATACATTGATGGTGTTATCCAGCGCCGAGATTCCTGCTTTTAAATTCTGCACCGAAATAAAATTACTCAGCGTATCGGTCTTTAAATTTTTTCCCTGCAGAAAAAGTGAACGGGAGTCTTTCAATGCCCTTTCATTTCTCAACAGGCTTTGTTCCAGCTGTATCCTCTCCTCTTTATGATAGACGATACTGAGATAAAGTTGTGATATCTCCAAAGCCAGTTCTTCTTCTGTATTCTTTGTTTCCTGCTTTTGAATGGCAGAATTTATGCTGGCCAGTTTAACGTTTGATTTTACTGCATGATTGAGTAATGGATAACTGGCTGTTACTGCACCTGCAAAAGCAAAGCTTCCGCCATATTTCACGTCATTTACTTTCGGTGATGCAGCATCATTACGCAGGTAAATCACTGGTCTTCCTGCAAAAACATTATAAGAAGAATTTAAATCCACCGAAGGGCGCAGGAAACTTTTTGTCTCCTTTATTTTTTCTTCTGCTTTTCGTTCTTCCAGTAAACGTATCTGCAAATTTCTATTGCCGGTAGAAGCAATCTGTAAAGCATCTGCCAGGCTCAGTTCTCTTGATTGTGCAGATACGCTGTCAGCTAAAGTAACTGACAGTGGTAACAGGAATAAAATTTTAAAAAACTTTTTCATCAGTTTTATTATTTGTGATTAAACAATTTCGGTTTCTGCTATTTCAACAACTTCCTCTGTCTTCACTTCTTCTTCCAGCACTTTTCTTCTTTTATTGGAAGAGAGATAGGAATACACGGCAGGTATGATGAAGAGTGTAAGTACACCGGCGAAAACCATTCCGCCTGCAATTACAATCCCCAGCGACTGGCGGCTGTTACTCGTCATGGCAATTGGTAATGCACCAAATATCATGGTGAATGAGGTCATCAGTATCGGGCGGAAACGCTGTGTGGCAGCGGTTGTGGCTGCTTCCAGTTTCGACAACCCGCTTTCTTTTAAATGATTGGCAAACTCCACAATCAGAATTCCATTCTTGGTAATTAAACCTACCAAAGTGATGATGCCGATCTGGCTGAACACATTCAGGCTTTGTCCGAACCAATGCAGGCTGAGCAACGCACCTGTTACCGCCATGGGAACAGTGAGCATGATGATCAATGGATCCCTCAGGCTTTCAAACTGTGCGGCCAGTATCATATAGATCAGCAGGAGAGCCAGTATCAATGTAAAATTGATATTGCCCTGGCTTTCCCGGAAATCTCTTGATTGTCCTGCCGGTGTCGATTTAAAATTTTCGCCCAGTACTTCCTGTTTGATGCGTTCCATTTCTTTGATGCCTTCGGCAAGACTTACACCTGGTGCAAGTCCTGCTGAAACAGTTGCCGATGTGTATTGATCATAACGGTAAATAGCAGCCGGACTGATCCCTTCTTCAATCGTTACCAAATTATCCAATGAGATCATCTGTGCGTTTGCTGAACGTACATAGATGGAACGCAGATCGCTGATATCATTTCGGTTTATTCTTTCCACCTGTCCAATCACTTCATACTGCCTGTCGTTTTGCAAATAATATCCATAGCGTTGTCCGGAGAAGGAAAGTTGTAATGCCTTGGCTACTTCCTGAATGGAAACTCCCATCAAAGCTGCTTTCTGCCGGTCAATATTTATTCTTACTTCGGGTTTGTTTATTTTCAGATCAGCGTCTGCAAACATTAATTTACTGCTTTGTCTTGCTGCATTCAAAAACGCAGGTAGCACTGCTGAAACACTGTCCAGGCTTGGCGCCTGTAATACAAATTGCACAGGCATTCCACCACCATATCTTGTTCCGATAGTTGGCGGCAGGTAAGGGAACAATAAAATATTTCTGAAATTACCTGAAGCCATTCCATACTGATTATAGAGATCCTGTATAGTTGATTTTCTTTCTTTCGGATCTTTTAAATAAATAGATTGAATGGCAAAACTGGTGGGCGCCGGAGCCGGAATAAAAGAAATGGCCACCATTGAATAAGTCTGGTACAATCCTTCAGTGGAATCGTTTACATACTTACCCACTTCCAGCATATTCTGTTTCATCTTCTCAAACGAAACGCCTTCGGGTGCAATGGCGATGAGGCTCATATTGCTTCGGTCTTCAACCGGTGCCAGTTCCGATGGCAACTTTTTTCCAACAAAATAAATAAGACTTGCAGTACTGAATAAAAATACCCAGGCCAGCCAGCGACGTTTCATAAATCCTTTCAATAAGAATGCATAGCCGTTATTCAGGCTTACAAAAAATGGTTCGGTAACACGGTATAACCAATTGGGTTTATGTTTTTTCTTCAACAGGTAAGCACTCAACATGGGTGACAATGTCAATGCTACAAATGCAGAAACTAAAACAGAACCGGAAACCACAATGGCAAATTCTTTAAACAACTGTCCGCTGATACCACCCATGAATATGATTGGCATAAACACGGCGGCCAGTGTGATGGTGGTTGAGATCACGGCAAAATAAATTTCCTTGCTGCCCGCAAATGCAGCCTGCACAGGACTCATGCCCTCTTCCACTTTTTTATAAATATTTTCCAATACAACTATCGCATCATCCACAACCAGTCCTATTGCCAATACCAATCCCAAAAGTGTAAGTACATTAATGGAGAAACCAAAGATGTACATAATGAAGAATGCAGATAAGATTGAAACCGGAATGGCAAGTACCGGAATGATAGTGGAACGCCAGTCACGGAGAAAAAGAAAGATGATGATCACCACCAGGCCAAAGGCAATCAGTAAAGTTTCTTCCACTTCTTTAATTGACTCACGGACAGGTTTTGTAAAATCAAATCCAACGACCAAACGGTACTCTGATGAAATTTCATTTCTAAGTTGATTAAGTCGTTTATAAAACTCGTCTACTACTTGTATAGCGTTGGCGCCACGTTGTATCTGAATGGCCACACCCACGCCAATGGTATTGGCACCATTTGTTTCGTTGATGATGGCATTGCGTTCGTTCAGTTCGCCCAGTTCGGCAAAACCAATATCTTTTAATTTAATAGTTGCATTGCCGGCCTGTTTAATGATCATGTCATTAAATTCTTCTGCAGTTGTTAACCTGCCAAGTGTACGAACACTCAGTTCATTGCTGTTGCCTTCAATTCTTCCTGAAGGGAGATCAATATTTTCTTTTGACAAGGCAAGCCTGATATCTTCCGGTGTCAATTGATAGGCAGCAAGTTTTACCGGATCAAAACGTAAACGCATAGCATACTTATGTTCGCCAACAATTGCAACGTTTTGAATACCGGGAATGGATTGCATCCTGTCTTTGATAACAGTTGACGCCAGGTGACTAACTTCCTTGATGTCTTTTGTTTCACTCTCCACTCCAAGGAAAGCAACGAGGTTATCGGGTGAAGATGCTTTCTCAACAATCGGCGGATCAACATCTGCCGGTAATTGATTTTTAGCTTTGGAGACTTTGTCCCGTACATCATTCAATGCATCTTCCAGATCAATATCCCTGTTAAACTCAACAGAGATCACACTAACCTGCTCTCTCGACTCAGAGGAAATGGTCCTTACTCCGTTTGCTTCTGCAATGGACTCTTCCACCGGCTTTGTGATTTTTGAAGCAATAACATCCGGACTTGCACCGGGATAAAAGGTGATAACCGAAATCACCGGCGGCTCTGTCATCGGGAATTCACGAACGCCGAGATAACGCCAGCCAACCAAACCTGCAATAACAATGATGGCAGAAAATACCGCCGCCAGTACCGGCTTCTTTATACTTAATGATGGTAAACTCATGATTGAAATTTTTTAAGTCAATTATTTTTGAGATACAACGTTTACCGGTACGCCATCTCCTGCACGGAGAATATTGGAGATCATCACCGTGTCGCCATTGCTTAATCCGGAATTGATAAGAGCTGATGTTTCGTTGCGGTTGCTGATGCTTACCGGCATAATTTTAGCTGCGCCATTCTTAACCACAAAAACACTGTAGCCATTTCCTCCGGGTATCAAAGCTTCCGTTGGAACACTGATGACTTTTGCATTTGATGATGAAGTGTTGAAGTAAATCTTGGCCGACAGGCCCGGTTTTAATTTTCCACCTGCATTGGCTGTTGCAGCATGTACTGTAATATTTCTCGACTGATAATCTACTGCCGCTTCTGTTGAAACAACAGTTGCTGTTAATTTCTCTTCGCTTAATCCTGTGCTGAACTGAATTTTATTTCCGGCTTTTACCAATGGAAGATATTTTTCCGAAACACTGAATTGAATTTTCAACGCAGCCTGCTCCTGTAAACTCACCAGCGGCAATCCCGGACTAACCAATGTGCCTGCATAAGCTTTTGTGATACCGGTTATTCCTGAGAATGGAGCCTTTATGAATGTTTTTGAAAGTTCTACCTGCAGCATTTCTTTTGCTGCCTGTAGTGATTGTAATTTGGATAATGCAATATCATAATCTTCCCGGCGGATGGTTTCAGTCTTTAATAACTCGTTGTAGCGCTTCTCAATGATCTCAGCCAGGTTAAGCTCGGCCTGTAACTGGCGAAGCTTTGCACGGATGTCGGCATCATCAAGTTTATATAAAACCTGACCTGCACCCACAGTACTGCCATCTTTAAAATTTACTGAAACAATTTTTTTAGACAGCTCACTCATCACTTCAACTGTGCGGTTGGGCAATACCGAACCTGCAACGGTTTCTGTTTGCTGATGCTCTGTTTCTGCAACTACTAATACATCAACCGGAAGGCCGGCGGGTGCATTTGCTGGTGCAGCGTTTTTACTGTCGGATGCTTTGGAGGTGCAGGATATTATTATTGATGTCATCAAAATAATTCCCAACAAAGATTTAAGTGTATTGACTTGCATAA
>JBATAS010000332.1:0-10430 GCA_049661965.1 Ferruginibacter sp.
ACTATTTGTTATAGTCTATAATATAACTGATTGTTTAAGTTATAAAAGACTTTATAATTTTACGGCATGAAAACATTAATAAAGCCGTACAGTTTAGCAACAAACCTTTCCTGTTCAAATTGTAAGAAAGAATACAGCTTAACTGAGATTAACAGTTATGCAACCTGCTGCAATAAGCCCTTAGTTGTTGATTACGATCTGTCATCAGCACCTGAAAAATTTACGCTTTCTTCTGTACAAAATACTATGTGGCGCTATGCAGACTTATTGCCTGTATTAAACAAACAAAATATTGTAAGCCTTGGCGAAGGCATGACGCCTGTTTTACATTTGCATAAACTTGCCGACAGGCATGGGTTTTCCGATTTGTTGATGAAAGATGAATCTTTCAATCCTACCGGATCGTTTAAAGCAAGAGGTATCAGCATGGCAGTTTCCAAAGCAAAGGAACTGGGTATAACAAAATGCATTGTACCCACCGCCGGTAATGCAGGCGGGGCATTGGCTGCGTACTGTGCAAAAGCTGGAATTAAATGTACAGTGGTAATGCCATCGCATACACCAATCGTATTTAAGCAGGAATGTGAACTATACGGAGCTGAACTTATTTTAGTAGATGGCCTCATCAACGACAGTGCAAAAAAAGTTGCCCAACTGAATAAAGACAATCAGTATTTCGATATAACCACCCTTAAAGAGCCATACCGCATTGAAGGAAAAAAAACAATGGGGTACGAAATTGCAGAACAACTCAACTGGCAACTGCCCGATGTTATTATTTACCCGGCAGGTGGTGGCACAGGTCTCATCGGTATATGGAAAGCATTTAAAGAAATGAAAGCAATGGGCTGGCTTAACGGGCCATTACCAAGGATGATTGCCGTACAATCAAAAAACTGTGCACCAATTTTACACGCATTAAAAAACAGGGAGAATTGGAAAACTATGTTTACCCCTAAGCCTACCATTGCAAACGGACTGGCCGTGCCCTACCCCTTTGGCATGGATATGATGCTGCATGTACTTGAAGAATCAGGCGGTACTGCTATTGCCATCGGTGAAGAAGATATATTAAGTGCTGTAAAAGAAATTGCCAAGACAGAAGGAATACTTATTTGTCCCGAAGGTGCTGCTACCTGGAAAGCTTTGCAACAATTACACAAACAAAAAATAATCAACAGCAATGAAAAAGTATTACTGCTTAACACTGGCAGTGGCTATAAATATCTCGACAATATAATGGCTGCATAACATCGTTTATCTATTGGCAGCAGCGCTAATTTCCTTTGCATATTTACGTAAGGCCAATGCTTCCTCTATATATTTTCTGTTATAGCCGGTTTGCTCATATGCTGTGAATAATTCTTTAGATAAGATTCTACTAACCTGTGTCTCAGACAAAATATTTTTTTGCGGAATCTTATACCTGGCCGTATAATCACTTGCTGCAAAAAACTGGTTTTCTACAAGCTTTGATCCATTTGATGCCGGAATAAAAAAAACAGATTTTTGTTTTTCTTTAGGAATATCATAACCGTTAATAAGCCAGATATTATCTTTTACTTCCTTTGCCTGCTGTACGAGGGCTGTAACCAGGTTTGGTTTTTGTTTGATCCGGTCGGCATGTACCACAACAATATTCCGGTTAAATGTAGCATTAACGTTTTGTATGTACGGAAAATAAGTATCTGTATAAGGATTGGGGAGCATAACAAAAATATTATCGGTAATATTTACCGGCCTGCTGAAAGTGGCGCTTATAATACCCCTGTTACCCGAATAAATAATATTCTTATTTATCTCCTGTACAGCAGGGCCTTTATATTTCTGATCGGCAATATCTACCTGTATACTTGCAAAAATGATGGAATTGGAAATGGTTGAATTTAAACTGTACATACCTACTCCGTTTAGTCCCCTGGAATACCCGGCATTCAGGTCCGATATAAAACAGGAGTCAATAACCACTTTATCTCCCGGCAATGTTGTTACAATCTGAAACCCACGGTTACCCCGTATTGTGCAATTTCTGATAAGAACATCATTCAATTTGCCCGGGCCGAATTCATTTTCCACATCAATACCTGCAGCCGGGGCATGCCAGCCGTATGCGCCTGTTTTTCCGGTAGAGTCAAATACGCAATTCAGTACTTTAATCCGGTTGCCTTTTACAATACTCAACCCCTGCCTGGCATTATTATTCGACCTGCAATTGTTCAGCATAATATTTTTACCATTACTCCTGATTAAAAACCCATCTGCTGCAAAATGATGAGCAGTTATGTTTTGAAAAACAATATTACTGCTTACGTCAGCAGAGTCCTTGTCAAAAACAAATATGCCATACGACTGTCCTTCAACAACAGTTTCTGTTTTTTTCATCTTATCCACTTCTCCATAAAGAGTAATATCTTTTAACAAAACATTTTTACAATTCATTAATGTAAACGGGCATACTGTATTTTTATACGCATAATTATAAGGCAGATTTCTAAGTTTATAATCTTTATCTCTCAAAAACTTTCCGTTAACCCTGATTACACTATTGTTGCCGGTAATTGTCAGATTGTTACAGTTTTTAAAAACAATATCGCTTACATTATTTTTTTCATCACCGCCAAGTATTTTGTATACGGCTATATAATACTTTCCCTCAGGAATATTCAAATGCCCGCCACCAGCACTGGACAGCGTTTCAGCTGCTTTTACAAAAGCCATATAATTATCTGTCTTATCATCCGGCACGGCTTTAAAATCCTTCACCAGGTCGTACACTTTTTGTTGTTGCGAAAACACAGGTTGCTGTTTGCAGCATAAAGCAAAAGTTGCAAAAAAGAAGAGTAATAATAAAACGGGTTTGTTGCTGGTCATATATAAGGTTTGCAGAAGACCTGCAATTATCATGCTGAAACTTTTTTCAGCAACATTATCTGCCCCAAATGATAGGCATCATGTTGCAGGCAGCCCAGTATCAATTCGTAATTGGTTTGTTCAGGTTTTACCGAAGGCTTATCTAAATTATCTTCATTAAAATGATGGATAGCATTACGCAGCAAATGATAAGCTGCTTCAAAATCCTGTAATGCCTGGTGCCAGGTTTCAGCATTGGCTTCGTCAGGTAAATGAAAATCAGAAAAAGGTGGCGGATTATCAGATCCGGTCAGGCGATTTACAACAGATGTACGCCAGTAAGTGATATGTGCAACCAGCATCCAGATACTGTTTGCATTACCATCAATACTCATCATTGCTTTTTTGTAATCTACAGCATGCAGCACTTCCTTAAAATTGCAGCCAATCCAGCAATCGCCATGCTGCAGCGCTTCAAATTGTTTTACTATGCGGTTAATTGCATTACCCATATTTTTGCTGTTGATTTATTGTACTAAATTAGACAGATTCCGGCAAACACACAACAACAGGATATTAACTGCCTGTTACCCGGTTTAAAATTATTTTATGGATTTAGAATTCAACAAAAACGAAGATGCCATGAAAATGGCCTGGAGCAATGTAAAGCGTCACCTGGAAAAAATATATGAAGGAGGTGGTAAAAAATCGGCCGCCAAACAAAAAGAACGCAACAAACTAACCGCCCGGCAACGGATAGCATATTTAATTGACAAAGACTCAGCCTTTACCGAAATAGGCGCCTTTGCCGGTTTTGACATGTATCCCGAAGAAGGTGGCTGCCCTGCAGCCGGTACAGTAAGCGGCATTGGTTATGTAAGCGGCAGGCAATGTATAATAGTTGCCAACGATCAAACCGTAAAAGCCGGTGCCTGGTTTCCCATCACCGGCAAAAAGAATTTACGCATGCAGGAGATTGCAATGGAAAACAATCTGCCTATCATTTACTTAGTTGATAGCGCAGGCGTTTTTCTTCCAAAGCAGGATGAAATTTTTCCTGATAAAGAACATTTCGGCCGCATCTTTCGCAACAATGCTAAGATGAGCGCTATGGGCATTACACAAATTGCTGCTGTAATGGGTGCCTGTGTGGCAGGCGGTGCCTACCTCCCCATTATGAGCGATGAAACCTTGATGGTAGAAGGTAATGGTTCAATTTATTTGGCCGGACCATACTTAGTTAAAGCGGCTATTGGTGAAGATATTGACAGTGAAACCCTTGGTGGTGCCGATACACACAACAGCATCAGCGGTATTGCCGATTATAAATTCAAGACCGAAGAGGAATGTCTTGACCAGGTGAAAAAGATCATGAACAAAATTGGTCATCATAAAAAAGCAGGCTTCGACCGCATAGAAAGCAAAGCACCTAAAAATAATAATGGCGAAATCTATGGCATCATGAGTGCCGGAAATACCAAGCCTTATGATATGGTTGATATGATCAACTGCATTTGCGACGAAGGCAGTTTCGATCAGTTTAAAGAAGATTATGGTAAAACCATTGTTTGCGGGTATGGACGTGTAGACGGTTGGGCCGTGGGTATTGTAGCTAACCAGCGCCTCATTGTAAAAAGCAAAAAAGGCGAAATGCAATTGGGCGGTGTTATCTACAACGACAGCGCCGATAAAGCAGCACGCTTTATTATGAACTGCAATCAAAAAAGAATTCCCCTTGTCTTCTTGCAGGATGTTACCGGCTTTATGGTTGGCAGCCGCAGCGAACATACCGGCATTATTAAAGACGGCGCCAAACTGGTGAATGCAGTTGCAAATTCTGTTGTACCAAAAATTACTATTGTAGTGGGCAACTCTTATGGCGCCGGCAATTATGCCATGTGCGGCAAGGCATATGATCCCCGATTTATTTATGCATGGCCCACGGCAAAGATTGCCGTAATGGGCGGCGAGCAGGCCGCCAAAACCATGTTACAGATAGAAGTGGCCGGACTTAAAAAGAAAGGCGAACAAATTACCGAAGAAGATGAGAAAAATCTTTTAGATAAACTTATTGCCCGATACGATTCGCAAACCACACCATTTTACGCCGCAGCCCGGCTTTGGGTAGATGAAATTATTGACCCCGGCGAAACTCGTAAATATATTTCGGAAGGCATTGCTGCTGCAGATCATAATCCTGAGATTGCGGAATTTAAGACTGGGGTGTTTCAGGTGTAACTGATATCCAATGCCTTGGGCACCTGCTTGATAAAGGCTGTAAAATGTTCGTCATTATCTGCTCCAAACGAATCAATTATGAGTGATTTTCGTTTCCCATCAATTGTTGAAACAGCATAAAGAATAGCATTATCTGCCGGGTCAGACATGCCTTCAAACCTGGAGATCCCGTCAATCCGCCAATTAGCTGGGTTCAGGAGTTTTAACTCTTCCGGTATAATTTGAGAACCGTACCCGGCCTGCATCCATCGGTTAACTTTTGCCGACAGTGTTTTCATCGTTGTTTTTATCATTTTCATTTTTTTTAGTATTAAAATTATTTTTCTGATTGCAAGCTCTGCATTTTTGGAAACTGTGTTTTGCTTATTATCGCTCAAACAGTTTCATCACTTCAAAATTTCTGCATCCGTCATCATGTATTGATCACATCCAGGATGGTAAAAGTTTTCTTTCCTGCAGGTACATTCCACTTCACTTTTTGTCCCTTGCGGAAACCTATCAGTGCTGTACCAATGGGAGCCATTATAGAAATCTTCTTCTCTTTGATATTTGCCTGCTCAGGTGTAACCAGCGTTAATTCCATTGTCTCAGCTTTACCTGCTGCCTTAATAACCACTTTCGAATTAAGCCGCACCACGTCTGCCGGTGCATCAACCGTCTCTACCAGTTTTGCTCTTTTCAGTTCTCCCTGTAATGATTCAGCATAGCGCCTGTCAACAGTTTTATTATGCCACCATCCTTTCAAATAAGAAAGCAGGAGATTGTGATCATCTTTTGTAAGTATCAGACTGTTATTTATTGTTTTCATGTTATTTAATTTAAAAATGATTGAATGTGCTGCTGTTTAACAGGCAGCAATTTGTTATGGAAATAAATTTCTTCAAACGTTTTGGCTAATTGTTCATTATTTTTTTTGCTTCATACCATAAACAGCCAGCATGAGCAAGGGCAAGGTAAAAAGCAGTGCCCAATACCACACTGTATTATTCGTGAAAGCATGTTGTATAATTACAACATTCAATAAAACAATAAACAATAAAATTATACCGTCTATAGAAACCTCTTTATTATTACCTGACATTTTCATTTGCTAATAATTTGAATATTTATGCAATCCGCCTTAAGGGGTTTTTTATTTTTTTTGAAATAAGTTCCTGCCACTTAACCGCTTTCTCTTCCAGTTGTGGCAGTTCGAAAATGTGATCAACAACATGCCTGTAGAAAACAAGTTCGTAAGGTTCCCTCCTGTCTGTAAATTCAAACAACAGGTTAACCTTTTCAATAAACACTTCACTTATCTGCCCCGAAGTACCTTTTTCATAAACAGTCCGGTTATTTTTCTGCAAAGTGCAGCGCATTACATCATATAGGTCGATGATCTGATGCTGGTATTTATTTTTACCTGTTAACTCCAGTATTAAAAGTTTGCCATACAATACATCCATACCGAATACCATGTCATTTAATGTTTCGGTTTCGGTAACTGCCAGGTTGTTATTGTAGGCAGCCTCATTAAACCGCATAATTAGCCCCGCAGCTTTTTTTTCCAGATCATTTTTATGAACAATAATAAGTAGCCAAAAGATGAGTACAATTGCTACAACAATAATTACAGCACTGATAATGGTTGACATTTTATAAAATTTTATCTTATTGATATGCGCTGATCAACCACAAAAAAATGAAGCCCGTTACAGGTACAAATAAATATTAACTGCCGCCGGATTCATTACAGAAAACAGCATCAATCAACGCATTTTTTAAATTAATGGAAATCTATTGAGCAAGCTCAATCCCGGGCCGGGTATGTATCAGGCCAGGGCTAAAGTTTTAAAGTCTTTATAACTTGAGAAGTAAAAAACTTTATTACAAAAAGGAAGAAATTCGGTAAACGAAGATATAATGAATGCCAATGGCCCCGATACAGTGTACCTGGGTTGAAGCATTGTTGTTTTATATATCCTGATAGTAAACATTAAAGCAAAGCTAACAATTAAAAACAACAAAGTATGTCCTTTGCTTCATTTTAACCAATGTTTTAGTTTTGGAAATTCAAAGGGAGGTTTATTTAGATTACCCTCTCCTTAACGCCAGGTAAAAGAATGCAAATAATACCAACACCAGAATACAGCCTTAATGAGGCTTTACTTAGAATATATTTAACTTTATCATATTTACATGACTAAAGCATAATGAAACTGACTCAACATAAAATCGTTGAATGGTTTTTACGCATTGCATTAAGTGCCGGATTCTTGTCAGCCGTGGCCGACAGGTTTGGTTTATGGCCGAAAACAGTTTCTGTTTGGGATAATTGGGAAAACTTTGTTGCGTACACACAAACACTGATGCCCATCTTTCCAAAATCATTTATTCCGGTACTTGCTGTAACAGCTACAGTTTTAGAAATAATTTTAGCTGTAGGCCTGCTTATCAATTATAAAACAACTTTGATTGCAAAATGCAGCGGCTTTGTATTATTGCTGTTTGGTTTAGCCATGGCTTTATCAACGGGTATAAAAGCGCCGCTCGACTATTCAGTTTTTGCAGCATCAGCCGCAGCATTTGCTTTAAGCGCTATTTTAAGTAATGGAATTAAATCTAACTAAGTAAAAGATGATCCCGGAGGTTGAAAAATATTATCTGAATAAACAGGAACCAAACAGAAGTTGCCTGCTTGCTTTAAGGTCTATTATTCTTGAACAGGATGCAGATGTAACCGAAACACGGAAATATGGCATGCCCTGCTTTTGCTATAAGAAAAAAATGTTTTGTTATTTATGGACTGATAAAAAAACAGACGAGCCATACGTCCTGATGGTTGAAGGAAAATACCTTAATCACCCTGGATTAGAACAGGGCAATCGTTCCCGGATGAAAATATTCAGAATTGATCCGAATAAAGACCTGCCTATTGATGCACTTAAACTACTGTTGAAAGACGCATTGAATTTATACCGAAATGGAACAATAAAGATCAGATAAACCCGGCACTGCCTAGAACTACATTTTATCAACATCAGCAATTACAGCAACAGATTTAAAACTCTTTTCACCCGTCACCAGGTTAATATGGTTCCGGATTACCGTTTTGTATTTCATACTCATACCAGGCTCCTTTGGTAACTTAATCAGTATTTCCATCAGGTATTGATTCCTTATCCTGTTTACAACCGGAGCCGCCGGACCAACAATAAAGTCTTTCAGATCCTGTTTTAAAAACTGAGCCATTTTTTCGGCTGCTGCTGCAACAATATTTTTATCCTTATGTTTTAAAGTTAATAAAACTATACGGCTGTAAGGCGGATAAAAAAACTGTTTACGGTTTTCAATTTCCAGATTGTAAAACTGTTTGTAATCATGCTGCTTCACCAATTGCAAAACAGGATGTTTAACATTTGTTGCCTGGATAATTACTTTACCCTGTTCTTTTTTTCTGCCGGCCCGGCCACTCACCTGCTCCATCAATTGAAAGGCACGTTCATTAACACGGAAATCGGCGAAGGCTAGCAAACCATCGGCATCTAAAATACCAACAAGGCTTACTTTATCAAAATCGAGCCCCTTCACAACCATTTGAGTTCCTACTAAAATATCCAGGCGATGCTGTTCAAATAATTGAATCAGGTTATCATGCGCTGTTTTACCACGCACACTGTCCACATCCATCCGGGCAATTTTGTGTTTGACGAAATCATCTTCCAGTTGCTCTTCAATTTTTTCGGTACCAAAATTTTTCTCCAGCCAGTTGTTGCTGCCGCAAGCCGGGCAAGTGATTAATTTGGCATAAGTGCTGCCGCAATAATGGCAATGCAGTTTGTTACTATATTTATGTAAAGTAAGCGAAACATCGCAGTGCGTACACTGCGGAATAAAGCCACAGGCACCGCAAATTAAATAAGGATTATATCCTCTACGGTTCTGAAAAAGAATGACTTGCCTATCGTTATCTAAAGTTTTTTGTATAGCTTCTTTTAACTGCGGACTAATCATTACTTTACCTTTTTGAGCCACCTGCCGGGTATCTATAATTTCAATTTCAGGTAATTTAATACCGCCGAAACGTTCATTCAATTCCACCAATGCATACTTATCATGCATGGCATTAAAATAACTTTCAACTGATGGCGTTGCACTGCCGAGTAATGTCTTTGCTTTAAACAACGATGCATAAAAAATGGCAGCATCTCTTGCATTGTACCTGGGAGCCGGATCCTGTTGTTTGAATGAAGGATCGTGTTCTTCATCAACAATAATAAGTCCGAGCTCTTTAAAGGGCAGGAAAAGGGCGCTCCTTGCACCCAATACAATCTTTACTTCGCCGGTACGTATCTTATTCCATAATTCTATTCGTTCGTTATTATTAAAACGGGAATGATAGATGGTGATGTTGCCGCCAAAATGTTTTTGCAGGCGGCGGATGATTTGTGTGGTTAAAGCAATTTCAGGCAATAGATATAAAACCTGTTTGCCTTCCTTAAAATATTTTTCAATCAGTTTAACGTACACCTGTGTTTTGCCACTACTCGTTACTCCATGCAGCAGACAAACATTTTTTGTTTCGAAGGCTTTTGCAACAGCATCAGATGCTTCCTGCTGCGCAGCGCTGAATTCAAAATCTATCTCTACATTTTTGGCAATTGATTTTATACGGTCAACCGAACGTTTTTCAATGATAAGGATATTTTTTTCTGCAAGCCCCTTTAGCTGTGCTGCCGATGCCCCAGATTTTTTTAGCAGTTCAGGCTGTGTAACATCGCCTTCTGTCTTTTGCAGATGCAGGTAAGCAAGCAGCAGTTCCATCTGCTTGGGTGCACGGCTCCAATTGTTCAGCAGTTCGCTCAGCTTCTCTTCATTTCCATATTCTGGATTAAGGATAACATAGTTTTCTTTTTTAACCTTGTACTGTTCATCCATAGCTTCCCAAACAAAACAAACCTTTTTATCAATTAGTTTTTTAATGAGGGGATAAACATGGGTTATGTCCAATATCTGCTGCACTTCGGTAAGCCGTAATTCCTTTTTTAAGAGTAAAGCCTCGGCAACTAAGAACTCTTCATCATTTAAATGCGTAAAGTCTTCGCCAATTTCTTCGTTGTAAATTAAAATGGTTTCGCTGCTGAGTTTAAAATGTGTTGGGAGTGCCGCTGCCATCACTTCTCCTTCGCTGCACATATAGTATTGGCTGAGCCAGTTCCACAGTTGTAATTGCTGCGGATACAAAATCGGTTCATCATCCAGCACATTTAATATGGGCTTGGTTGGATAGCCAGGTTCTTTATCAAAAACAGATTTGATGATACCGGCGTATTTTTATTGCTTGCCAAAAACAACTTCTACCC
>JBATAS010000333.1:0-3408 GCA_049661965.1 Ferruginibacter sp.
CGGCACTGTCTCCCTGGTTAAATTTGCTGTTGTTGGCAATGGCACTGTCCATGCCGCTGAAAACTTCCTGCCAGCGCAGGCCATCGGTTGTAATGATGATGATATTCTCGACAGTTTGAGAATATCCAGTACTTAATTTAAACAGCAATACAATAACGATTAAGTTTTTCATACTATTCCCAAGTTTTATATACTTAAATTGATAAATCTCCTCTTAAAATTTACCGATGTAAAACATCATATAAAGATATCACCTTGATTTTTTGAGGATCAACCGTTTTATTTAAAGTTACGGTTTCTTTAAAACCTGCATACAGGTTGAAGTAATTGATGGAGAACTCCACTTCATCATCTTCGCAATAAAGAAAAACATACCGGGCATTTGTGCTGCTTTTAATGAAAAGTGTATTGCCCGAAACAGAAACTTCATAGGTTGGTTTCTGTAATTTTATATCCTTAGGGTCACCCGACTCCGGCGCAGGCATGGCATCATCACGATATGCCTCTTTAACGGCATACCATGCAGCTTTTGGTTTGCGGCTGTAATCGGTAATACTCCAGCTTGTTACCGGCCAGCAGTCATTTAGCTGCCACAACAGTGTGCCCATATTTGTTGGATATTTGCTGCGATGCAAGGCGATGCTGTTTCTTAAAATATAATATTGAAGACATTGCGTTAGATAGGTATAATCTTCCAGCGAAAGTTTACTAAGCCGGGCAGAATCAATAAAATACCTGGTAAGATAATGATTGAGTTTCTTAAATCCATCAGGCGCTTTCTGATGAGACTGAATTACCGGCGAATATAAATACCTGTCTGAACTTTCGGTATAAGATTTAATTGTATTCCAGTTGGGCATAGCCTGCATGCCATACTCACTAACAAAGCGGCCGGTTTTGGTTTCAAATGCTTCCCAGTCTTCCAGTCCCCACCAAACACCCCAGTAATGGCTGTCCCCTTCGGTAAAACTTTCTTTGTGTCCCCATCCATTTTTTGGCGAAGTGGAAACATAGGGCCGTGTGCCGTCAAATTCATCAACCCATTTTTTCAGGCTGTCTTCAAATAAACGTTTATAATCGTTCCATACTTTTATTGAATCTGCTCCGTGTAAATTAAATTGATTTTGCCAGCCCCAGTTTTTCCACGCCTCATCAACTTCGTTATTGCCGCACCATAATACAATGCAGGGATGATTTCGCAATCGTTGAATTTGATATTTCACTTCTTCCCGTACATTATTCATAAACGAATCGTCGCCGGGGTACATGCCGCCGGCAAACATAAAATCCTGCCAAATCATGATACCCAGTGAGTCGCAGAGATCATAGAAGTCATCAGACTCATACACGCCGCCGCCCCAAACACGCAGCATGTTCATATTTGCATCTTTAGCGCTGATGAGCATTTTACGATAATCATCTTTAGTTACTCGGGGTAAAAAAACATCGGCGGGTATCCAGTTTGCACCTTTAGCATAAATGGGTTTACCGTCTTTTTCAAAATAGAAAGAAGTGCCGATGGCGTCTTTTTGTTGAATAAGTTTGGCCAAAGGTTTTGTAGGAGCACCTCTTTTATATGCGCCTCTGTCACTTGCATTTATTTTTATGGTTCTCCAAATTCCACAGCCTGCAAATTTCGGCCCCCAATCCCAACCAAAGTGAAACTGCGCCTTACGAACGTACACCCTGTTATTGTCCGGCAAAACCAATGGTAATTTTGATTTGGCAATGCTGTCGACTTTGTTTTGAGCAGAAGCAAATTTTATAATTAACTCATTATTTTCTCTTTTGATAAATTGCTTCACATTAACTGTCCAGCCCCGGAACATATTATCAGCACTTAGGATTAATTTGCCATTGAGATAAACATCTGCATAAGTATCCAGGCCCTCAAACAGCATATTGACATAGTATTTGGCAAATGTATTTTCATCTATGGAAAACGTTGTTCTGTATTCCCAATCTGCTTTATCAATCCATTGCAGTTTGTTTTCATTGTCTCTATAATAAGGATCGGGTATAAGTTTGTTTGCAAGCAGGTCGGTATGTACAGTGCCCGGTACTGTGGCTTTATACCATTTTTTTTCTTTTTTATTTTTGAACTGCCAGTTGCTGTTCAGGTCAATGGAAATATTCTGGGCATTTGTCTGAACGGGGATTAATATGATTAAAGTGATTAAAAGGAATAAACTGCTTTTCATTTTAAAGACTCTTTAATTTAACAATGATATTTTTGACTTCGGCTTCATCAACCGAAACTGATTGCATATTTTCTTTCATTGCTTTATTTGTATAATTCATGTTGCTTTTAATATTCATCCTGGCAGAAGAATGAAATTCTGTGGCGCCGGTTTTTTTTGCCAGATCAATTACATTATCTGAACGAACGCCACTGCCGGGCATGATGATAATTCTTTCATCGGCCTGTTTAATTAAAGCAGCAATCAGTTCTGCACCATCCAAAGCACTTGGCTGCAGACCCGATGTAAGGATTCTTTCACAACCAATCTCAATAATATCTTCTAATGCTTTTTCTGAATCAACAACTCTGTCAAAAGCCCTGTGGAAGGTTACTCCAAGCGGGTAAGCCAATTCAACCAGCTTGCTGCATCGTTTCTTATCTACGGTTCCATCTGTGTTCAACATACCAATCACCAAGCCATCGCATCCAAGTTCTTTGCAGATTTTTATATCTGTTTTCATTACTTCAAACTCTGCATCAGTGTATAAAAAGTCTCCGCCACGTGGGCGGATGATGGGAAATAAATCTATTCGTAAATTTTTCCTTGCTGCTTTTATAAATCCATAGGATGGAGTAGTACCACCTTCGCCAGGGTTATCGCATAACTCTATTCGGTGTGCGCCTGCCGACTGAGCAAGCATACAGCTTTCAATATTAAAACCAATTACTTCTAACTTTAAGATCACAGCAAATATTTTGAAGGATGAATCTGATTCTCATTATTACTCTTAACGCTAAATACAAATCCTTTTTGAATAGCGTAAGCGCCGTATTGTCCTTTTTTATTCATAGCTAGAAAACCAACCTGTAATGTTTTGGCTTTCTCTTTATCACGTTTTACAATTCTCTCCACTGCTTTTTTACAGGCTGTTTCAGGTGAATAACCCTGCCGCATAAATTCAACCACCAGGTGTGTGCCGCAAATACGTATCACTTCTTCGCCGGTGCCGCTGCTGGTGGCAGCGCCAATTTCATTGTCTACAAATAATCCTGCACCAACAATCGGCGAATCACCAACACGGCCATGCAGTTTAAATGCCATGCCGCTTGTAGTTACGGCGCCTGATAAATTTCCAAAAATGTCCATCGCCACCAAACCCATGGTATCATGGTTAGCTGTACCATCTTCAAAAAAACTTGGTGCAAAAGGACCGTTCTGTTTTTTG
>JBATAS010000334.1:0-2472 GCA_049661965.1 Ferruginibacter sp.
GTTCAGGACTCCGGCAAACAGGCGTAACCAGGAAGTTGGGGACAACCTGGAACTGGAAGCTGTAGATAAAAGATTAAAAGCCTTGCATGCACGGGTAACAATTGTTTTGGGCGATTGCTGTAACACAAACATCTATGCCAACCCGGTTATTGGCGATGATGTGATAAAAGCCAAGGGTGGAGGTTTTTTAGGTAATTTTAATCTGGCCAGTGCTCAAAAACTTTTTTTTCCTCCGGCCCCGGTTTCAATACTCATTGGCAGTGTTAAGAAAGATCATGTATCATTAAGTCATCCCGAAATAGGGGGATACTATACACATTTCTTTACAGCTGAACTGGAAAAAAATCTATGGGGATATTATAACAGCTCTTCCCTGATGTTTGGCGGACAGAGCAATGCTTCATGGCTCCGTATTATCGTTAATTCAAGTAAAGATGCTGCGTACAAAGCGTTAAGAAAAGTTTGTGGCAAAACGGATAACGACCGCTGCATTCAGCAGGCAGAGTTTAATTTGGAACCATTACAATAAGCCTGTTTAAAATTATTTTAAATACCGAAAAAAAACACAAAGCGTTTACTGAATATCCAATTTTGGAAACCTGTAATGAACCGGTGCACGGTATTCTTCGGAATAGGGATTTATATTTTCATAATTAATATAAACAGAATAATTGCTGAGAAGCACATTCCATTGTTTGGTTTTTCTAAAACGATCCCAGGTTTTATCTGTATCCAGCACATATCTGTAATTGAAACCTGAGTCAAGCGCCTGTTTCAAAGTCTGTAAAGATTTCTTATCCTGTTTTCGATAAGCATATAAACCTGCAGATGCGTACAGGCGAAAAACAGCCGGGTCGGTATTCGTATTGAATGCAGCAAATTCACTTACTTCTTTTCTTGAGATATTTTTTATTGAATCCTGTAAACAGGATAATGCTTTTTTGTAATTACCCTGCAACAGATTTTGCTTTGCATACAAAAGCATCAGGTTATTTTTTTCATCTTTATTTTTTGGTGAATAGTTTTTTAATAGTCCGGACAAATCTGTTTGAGGTTTTTTAAGCATCTCAAATTCTGCTAACTTAATTATTTGCTCATGGCTTATTTGTTTACGTTTGTATAAGCTGTTAAGTTGGGCACAGGCAGCAGGGTAGCGGCTGTTGAGTATAAGATAATCAATATATTTATTTCTAAACTTTGCATCAGCGGGCTGCAGATCAATCACAGCAGAATAGTATTGCGTGGCTTTTTCCTCATTACCCAGCCAACTGTTTAACTCGGCGAGTGGCTCCAGTATTTTTTTTGGGGGATGTTCATCACCCGAAAGTTGTATTGACTGCTGCAGGTATTCTGCGGCATTTTTTACAGGATCATATACCGGCATTTGAATAGTGATCTTTTCTGCTGTGCCGGGTAATTCATAAACAATGTCTGGTTGATCCGGTGTATCATCGGCAGCCATATAAGGATATGCATATCTTTTCGATTCTTCATAAAAATCTGTCTGTTCATCAATGGGCATCTGGTGATAGGTAAGTGCAAGCCGCCTGTATAAAAACAAACCTGCTTTTTCTTTCCATGAAAAATCCCTGGGAAAAAGATTCATCATCCTTGTGTAAAAATTATACATTTCATTTTCCATGTCCCGGTTAATTTTCAGCCAGTAAAAATTAAAGGGAGCCCATCCGGCCGGGCCATAAATACCTTTAACAAATTTTTCCTGGCGGGCATTAGCGGCCAGCCGGTTTAAAAAAACCTGGCTCAGTAAAATCTGTTCGGCCTGTAAATAATGGCCTGCCTGCTCCGAAAGCCTGGCTGCCTTTAGTGATCCGCTCATTTTAATAGGTGTTTCATACTGGTAAATGACGAATCCATCAACATACCGTTGCCTTTCCTCCATCTTTTCGGATGCGAATATTTTCAGGTCAATTGTTGGGCAACCGGGGTCATTAGAAAATACAATTTCATCATCAACTAACTCATAAAAAATTATTTGTGTCGACGCCTGTCGCTTTTGCATATTTGCAGCCCATTCAGTTTGCCTGAGCGGCACAAAAATAAAACCTGGATCAGCAGTAGTGAAAATTTCAAAACTATAATCAAGATTTTTATCCGGTTCAATGGGAAGTTTAACAGCCTTCAGGATATTGTTTTTGCTTTGTTGGATTTTAAGTGCGTTAAAACCATAAAAATTCAGCATGCCTGACATAACATTTCCCGGCGCTACATAATTGTTAAAAACTGCCTGGTTCATCTGCCAGTTATTTTCAAAGGCAGTGATGATGCGGTATTGTTCTATAGCATTATCTAATGAATCAAGTTTTTCATAAACACTGCCGAGCAGGTAATGGTCTTCTATAAAATGAAAGTTGTAATAACCAAGTATATCAAGTAAGCATCGGTCTTTTGTGGCAAAATCACTTTCAAATATTGGTTGATAAAATCCTGCATCAGATCCGGCAGATGCAAGAG
>JBATAS010000335.1:0-16819 GCA_049661965.1 Ferruginibacter sp.
ATTATATGCCCGAGGATAATGAAAGCCTGGGATATGCAACATTGCTGATATGGCATAATGTATATCACGATTCTGAAAAAAGTATCATTCTTCGTAAAAAAGATATTGTACGCATTGGCCTGGTGCAATGGCAGATGCGGCCATACAATACCATAGAAGATTTTTTAGTAGCAGTTGATTATTTTGTAGATGCGGTAAGTGATTACCAATCAGACTTTATTCTGTTCCCTGAATTGTTCAATGCGCCGCTGATGGGAAAGTTTAATGAGATGGATACCCGTCATGCCATTGTAGAACTGGCAAAATATACGCAACCTATTGTTGAGGCCATGAGTAAAATGGCTGTATCGTATAATGTAAATATCATTGCCGGCAGTATGCCCGAAGTAAGAGATGGTAAAGTTTATAATGAGGCGTATGTGTTGCAACGAAACGGTAAGGTTGACAGCGTTTCTAAAATTCATATTACTCCGTCAGAAGAGGATGACTGGAATATACAGGGTGGCGATGTGATAAAGATTTTTGATACCGATGCCGGAAAAATTGGTGTGCAGATTTGTTATGATGTGGAATTTCCGGAAATGACCAGGAAGCTGGCCGAAGAAGGAATGCAGATATTGTTTGTTCCTTTTTTAACCGACACACAAAATGCCTATAACCGTGTTCGTTTCTGTTCGCAGGCCCGGGCCATCGAAAACGAATGTTTTGTTGCTATTGCAGGGAATGTGGGCAACCTGCCTAAAGTTACCAATATGGATCTGCAGTTTGCCCAATCGGCGGTGCTTACACCAAACGATTTCGCTTTTCCGGTAACAGGTATCAAGGCCGAAGCCACGCCCAATACTGAAATGATTGTGGTTAGCGATGTTGATCTGTCTTTATTAACCGAACTGCATAATTATGGCAGTGTGCAAACTTTAAAAGACAGACGGCTCGATCTGTACCAGTTAAATTTTACCGAAAAGGAAGCAGATGAAGAAACGACATCGGTAAAAGAAAAGGAAAATACTGCTGCGGTACCGGTAAAAAACTAAATTTGGCAAAATCTTTTTATGAATTGGTTTCAGAAAGTATTTAATATTAAGAGTGGAACAGATTATGCCAATACGGCTAAAACGATTACCAACGGTATTGGTATAAAAGGTACCAATGTGTGGTTGATGATCTGCTCGGCTCTACTGGCTTCAATTGGTTTAGATACCAATTCTACCGCAGTGATCATTGGCGCCATGTTAATTTCACCATTAATGTCGCCGATACTGGGCGTAGGTTATTCAATAGGTGTGCAGGACAGGGAGATTTTCATACGCTCAACCCGCAATCTTGCGTACTCTACTTTTTTTAGTTTACTTACTGCTGTAGTTTATTTTATGCTCACTCCGCTTGGGCAGCCAACATCCGAAATATTATCAAGAACCCAGCCCACACTGCTTGATATAGGAATTGCTTTTTTTGGCGGGGTGGCAGGTATTGTTTCTTTTTCAAGGAAAGAATCAACGATTGCATTACCGGGTGTGGCCATTGCTACTGCATTAATGCCGCCGGTTTGTGTAGCCGGTTTTGGACTGGCCACCGGGCGCTGGGAAATTTTTGGAGGAGCTTTTTACCTGTTTTTTATTAACTCAGTTTTTATAGCTTTTTCCACTTATTTAATTGTAAAACTGTTAAGGTTTCCCATTACCGCTTATGTTGAAGAAGGAAAACAAAAAAGAGTGAGGCTGGCGGCATTGCTCATTTTATTCCTGGTAAGTGTGCCCAGTCTTTGGTTTTTATATACAGTGTATCAAAAAAACCGCACTCAGCAGCTTATTCAAAAAGAGGTTATTGATGATTTTAAAATGCGTGGTAACGAAATTCTCAAATGGGAAACTGAAGACAGAGATTCAGTTATCCTGATCAAAACATTTTTTTCGGGTAGCCCGGTATCAGAGAATGATAAAATGTTTTACACCAGTAAACTAAAGAAGTTAAAGCTGAAAAAGTATGATATCCGTTTTTTTCAGATGAATATAACCAAAAGCGAAATGGATAAACTGAGCAGCGACATGACAGAGAATATCATGAAAAACATAGAGCTGCAAAACAGCAGGTACAGGGATTCGCTGGATGAAACCTACAGGAATATTGATGAAGGGTTATTGTTTGGAGAAGTAAAGGCTTTCTATCCTAATATATATGCATTGGGTGTGAGTAATGTGGAGATGAAGAATAATATAAAAACAGATTCAGTTTGGGTTGCTTATCTGCAATGGGATTCGCTGTCCGGAAAAGTGAATAAAGAGGAGGCAGCAGGAAATATTCAGCGCTATCTTATTAAAAGATTAAGAACAGATACCGTTTGGTTACAGCAGACTGAACCTGCTAAAAAGTAAAAAGCATGAAAGAATTTTTAGAATATAAAATATTTGAACTGGGCAAGTTTGTATTAACACCGGGTAAGATTGGGGCATTGCTGTTTACCATAATTATCACCTGGTTCTTTCTTACAATGTTCAAAAGGTATTTGATACATAAAAAATATGTTTCACAGGGAGAGAAGGGTCGCAGGCTTTCGCTATATCAACTGGTAAGATATTTTACCTGGGTATTGGTTATTTCTATCGGTATCACCATTATGGGCTTTGATGTTACCATATTGGTTGCCGGTTCGGCAGCTTTGTTGGTAGGTATAGGTTTTGGCCTGCAGAATATTTTCAGCGATCTCATATCGGGGCTATTTATGCTTTTTGAACGCAAAGTAAAAGTGGGAGATGTGATGGAAGTAGATAATATTGTTGGCCGTGTTGTAGCCATTAACCTGCGTACATCTGAGCTGCTGACCAGGGACGGATATAACATCATTGTACCCAACCATAAATTTATTACAGAGAACGTGGTAAACTGGAGTCACAACAGTTTCGACCGCAGGTTTGAGATACAGGTGGGTGTAAGTTACAGCAGCGACGTTGATCTGGTTACAAGAATCTTAATGGACTGTGCTATGAGCCAGAAAGAACTCATTAAAGAAAAGGAGCACAAGCCAAGTATACGTTTTCAGGATTTTGGAGATAGCTCCCTTGTTTTTTTACTCATGTTCTGGACCAGTGATATTTTTCCGGTGGAGCAGATAAAAAGCGAAATGCGCTATAAAATATTTAAAGCATTTAAAGAAAATAATGTGGTTATTCCGTTCCCTCAGCGTGATGTGCATATTTTTAATCCGGATAAGTAAAATACAAGCAAAAAGAAATTTTTGAATTGATGATTAATACAGTCTTTCAGCTATTTTTGTTTTATGGAAAGTATCAGTTCGTACATATATATTATTGCTGCCTGCCTGCTGGTTATATTTTCGTACCTGTATAATCTTTTTTCACAGAAAACAGGTATCCCATCTGTGTTACTGTTAATGTTAACCGGTATTGGTGTAAGGGAAATTTTTATGTACTATGACAGTGCCATGGTCATTCCTTCCAATACGGTAGAACTGTTTGGAATTATCGGGTTGATCATTATTGTACTGGAAGCCGGGCTGGACTTACGGGTTAGCCGTAAAAAGATAAAACTCATCCGGAATGCCTTTCTTTCTTCACTAATTATTTTTTCTTTATCGGCAGCCGCCTGCTCAACCTTGCTGTATTATTACCTGGAAGAAGAATTTATACATTGCCTGGTATATGCTATCCCGCTTTCAGTGGTAAGCAGTGCCATTGTAATACCCAGTGTGTCGCATTTTGAAGAATCTAAAAAAGAATTCCTGGTATATGAAACATCTTTTTCCGATATCATCGGTATCATGCTGTTTAATTATGTGATTGCCGGCAACCTGCTGCATGTAGGAAATATTGCCAAATTCTTTGGCTCGGTAGCGCTTGCCCTGGCATTAAGTGTGGTGTTGTCAATCATTATATTGTTTATGCTCACTAAAATAAAAACCAAGATCCGTTTCTTCCTGGTTTTTGCTATGCTTATATTTTTGTATGCGGGTGGTAAAATGTTACACCTGCCGGCCTTATTTATTATTTTATTGTTTGGCTTAATTGTAAGTAACTGGCAATTGCCTTATTTTAAAAAACTGTATACTTGGATGTCGTTTAAGGAAGTTTCTGAAGTAGGTGTTTTATTACATTCACTTACCGCCGAAACCAGTTTCCTAATCCGTACATTTTTCTTTTTTATTTTCGGACTCACTATTGATTTCCGGCTTTTACAGGATGTGGAAGTTATCCTGGCAGGCAGCCTGATTGTTTTGGTACTTTTTATCATCCGGTTTATATACCTGCGTTTCTTTTTACATGCACATATTTTTCCTGAACTGTTTTTTATGCCCAGGGGGTTAATTACCATTCTGTTGTTTTACAGTATTCCTGCGGCTTATAAATTATCTAAATTCAATTCGGGTATTTTGTTTTTTGTGATACTCACAACCAGTATCATCATGATGATTGGTTCAATAAGTTATGGCAGACCAAAATTACAAACCATTAACGATGAGATCCCCTTTATAGTTAATGATACCAATGAAGAATAATTTATGGAAGAGATTAAAATATTATTGGTAGAGGACGAAAAAAAAATTGCCGATACACTCAGTAAGGGTTTAAAGGAACTCGACTATCATGTAGAAACTGCTTACGACGGAAATATAGGCATGCGGGTATTTGACTCAGGTGTTTTTAATCTGGTGATTACAGATATTAATTTACCCGGGATGAATGGCTATGATGTATGCAAAGCCATCCGAAGCCGTAACCAGCATATCCCTATCATTATGCTTACCGCTTTAAGTGCTACGGATGATAAGATAGAAGGCTTTGATGCTGGAGCCGATGATTACCTGGTTAAGCCATTTGAGTTTAAGGAACTGCTGGCCCGTATCAGGGCTTTATTAAAACGCACCATGAACCAGCAGTTGCCCGCCGGAAATATTTTAACCGTTGCCGACCTGGAACTGGATGTGGACAGCAAAGAAGTTACCCGTGCCGGTAAAGCCATCAGCCTTACTGCTAAAGAATTTCAGTTGCTGGAATATTTTATGCGGAACAGGAACAGGGTGGTGTCACGTGTCGATATTGCCGAACGTGTTTGGGAGCTGGACTTTGATACCAAGACCAATGTGATTGACGTGTATGTAAATTTCCTGCGTAAAAAAATTGATAAGGAATTTGAACCCAAACTTATCCATACACAGGTTGGCATGGGCTACATGATGAAAGAGAAATAATCTTCTTTGAGTATAAAATTAAAAATAGCATTCCTCTTTGCCATCCTGGTAACCATTATTCTTACCATTGCAAGTATCTCTGTTTATTTGTTCAGCGTAAAGGAAAGAGAGAGTTCGTTCCGTAACAGCCTGCGGAACCGTGCATTAAGCACTGCAAGAGTTTATGCAGGTATCAGGGATAACAATTTTTCAGTTTTACAAAGACTTGATGCTGCAGGAGTGGCATCGCTTAATAATAAAAGTATCAGTATCAGCGATCTGAACGGATCACGGCATTATATGTTTGCAGATACTGATGGCGACTCATTGGTTCTTACCCAAAGAATTATTGACAACACCAGGTTGAAAAAAGAATATTTTTTTTCCTATGGTGATAAAAAAGCTGTTGCGGTTTATAATACCGACAGCAGTAAAAATTTTATTGTAGCTGTTGCTGCTTCGGATATTTACAGTGAGGAATATTTAGATCAATTAAAAAAAATATTGCTGATAGCCATGCTGTCGGCGGCGGTACTTTCGTTCTTTACCGGACTTTTATTTGCTGTAAATCTTATCAGGCCAATAAAAAGGTTAACAGGTGAGGTAAATCTTATTACATCCAATAACCTGAGCCAACGTATTGAAACAAAAAATACAAAAGATGAACTTGACAAACTTGCACAAACGTTTAACGAATTGATGGACCGCCTGCAGGATTCTTTTGCCATTCAGCGCCGTTTTATTTCCAATGCATCACATGAATTATCTACACCACTTACATCCATTTCAAGCCAGTTGGAAGTTGCATTGCAGAAAACCCGTACCGCGGAGGAGTATGATGAAGTAATGAAGAGTGTTCATGAAGATGTACAGGAACTGCAGCACCTCACCCGCAGTTTGCTGGATATTGCCAAAGCAGGATCACAAGGCAGTCTTGACCTGGCTGAAGTAAGACTTGATGAAGTGTTGTTTAAAGTGGTTTCGGATGTGCAAAAGCAAAACAAAACTTATAAAGCCAATTTAAATTTCGAAACCTTTCCCGAAGATGAAAAGCTGCTGACTACATTTGGTAATTCAAACCTGTTGTATATTGCTTTTAAAAATATTATTGAAAACGGCTGCAAATATGCCGACAACCATCAATCTGCAATTACAGTGCAGTTTGAAGAACTGAAAATAATTGTAAAAGTTGCCAATAAGGGTGATGTGATTACAGAATCGGATATTCAGAATATTTTCCAGCCTTTTTTTCGTACCGACTCAGCCGTTTCAAAGCCAGGCTTTGGTTTAGGCCTCACTTTAACACGCCGTATCCTGGCATTGCATAAAGGTTTTATCAGTGTGGAGTCGGATATTGAAAAGGGCACCGTATTTACCATTCAGCTTTCCAATATATTGTACCCGCATTAATACTGAACGGCACTGCTGTTGGAGTGAAACTTTATTTTTCTTTATATTATTGTATTCAACAGCATCAGCGTAACTTTAAATAACTATCAATCCTGTAAAAACAGATGAAACAAATAAAAATCATAATTATCTCTTTGCTTTTACTGTTTACCGGGCAAATATCATTTGCCCAGACAGACAGCAGTAATAAAAAAAATGATTCTTTAAATGCTGTTAAGCTGGATGAATACAATCAGCGGATCAAAGAGATCGAAAATCAGCGGATTGCCGATTCTGTAAAGAAAGCAGAGCTGGAAGCACAGATCAACTCGCTGCAAACAACCGATAATCTTAAAAAAGAAGAGCTGCAAAAGCAATTGCAGCAACTGAACGATAAGGAAGCAAACCGCCTGGCACAAAAAAAAGCGCAGATTGATTCCTTACGCAAAACTGCAACCGCCTATCCTGTATTTGGGTTTTTCAAGGATAGTCTTTTCCTGATCTACAGTAAACTGGGAAGTTTTTCAGCAAATGACAGAGCCGATGCCATCAGCAACCGGGTAAAAAATCTTGCTGATAATTTCAGGTTCAGCACCGATTCTTTAAAATTAACCGAAGCAGAAACTACTGTTGATATTGTTTTTCATGAAACAATTATCATGAGTGTTTCGGAAAATGATGCTTTATGGAACAATGTAACGAAAGCGGAACTGGCAGAGACTTACCGGAAAAAAATAGGAGAAGCTGTTGTAAAATATAAGGAAGCTACAAGTTTCAGCACTTTGGCAAAAGCGATAGGACTGGCACTGCTGGTTATCATCATTATAATTTTTACCATTAAATACATTGGCCGGGCATTTAAGTGGATGGCCAAAAAAATTCATGAACAGGAAGGAAAACGTATAAAAGGGATTAAGTTTAAAAACTATACACTCTTTGATGCAAAGAAGCAGGTAAATGTTTTACTGAATATAAATACCGTTTTAAAATGGTTTTTCATCTTACTGGTTATCTATATTGCGTTACCGATCCTCTTTGGTATTTTTCCCTGGACAAAAAACTTTGCCGATACTTTATTCGGATATATACTTAACCCGCTTAAAAAAATAGCTGGTGGATTCTGGGATTATCTTCCCAACCTGATGACCATCATCGTTATTATTTTTGTTTTCCGTTATGTACTCAAGGGAATTCGTTTTCTTAAAACCGAAATTGAAAAGGGCGAACTAAAAATTCCGGGCTTTTATCCCGACTGGGCAAATCCTACTTACCAGATTGTAAGAGTTTTGGTATTTGCATTTATGGTGATCGTTATTTTTCCTTACCTGCCAGGCAGTGAATCACCGGTGTTCCGTGGCGTATCCGTTTTTCTTGGATTTTTATTTACATTTGGCTCTGCCGGTTCCTTATCAAACATTATAGCCGGTCTGGTATTGACTTATATGCGTTTGTTTGTAATTGGCGACAGGGTTAAGATAGGCGAAGTGGTTGGCGATGTAATTGAAAAATCTTTGTTGGTTACCAGGGTAAGAACAATTAAGAATGAAATTATTTCCATACCCAACTCAACAGTAATGAGCAGCCATACCATTAACTACAGCAGCGATGCGGTTGATAACGGGTTGATCATGCATACAACAGTTACCATTGGTTATGATGTGCCATGGAAAACCATGCACCAGGCATTGCTTGATGCGGCTGACAGAACAGATTTGTTGTTGAAAGAACCCAAGCCTTTTGTATTGCAAACCAGCCTGGATGATTTTTATGTATCGTACCAGATCAATGCTTATACAAAAGAGCCAAACAAGCAGGCAATCATTTATTCGCAACTGCACCAGAATATCCAGGACTGTTGCAATGAAGCAAGTATAGAAATACTTTCGCCACATTACAGGGCTCAAAGAGATGGTAACATGATAACCATACCTGCGGATTATTTGCCCAAGGATTATAAAGCGCCGTCATTTAATGTCAATCAGACAAAAGATGATAAAACAAATCAATAGCCATGGAAGAGATCATTCAAAAATACCTGCAGGATCCTGTTGTTGGAAAATGGGTGGCAATGTTTATCGGAGTTGCGGTAATATGGATTATTATACAATTACTCAGGCGAAACCTGGCCAGCCGGATAAAAGACAACAGCACCCGTTATAAAACAAAAAAGGTATTGGGCTTTATTGGTTTCCTTGTTACAACAATTTTAATAATAGTTGTTTTCAGCGATAAGCTTGGTGGCGTAACAATAGCATTAGGTGTGGCTGGTGCAGGTATTGCTTTTGCTTTGCAGGAAGTAATAGCAAGTGTGGCCGGATGGCTATCTATTATTTTGGGCAGATTATATAAAACCGGCGACAGGGTACAGCTTGGCGGTATTAAAGGCGATGTGATGGATATTGGTGTGCTGCGTACAACAATCATGGAAACCGGGCAATGGGTTGATGGTGATTTGTATAACGGCAGGATTGTACTGGTTGCCAATAGTTTTGTATTTAAAGAGCCTGTATTTAATTACTCTGGCGAATTTCCTTTTTTGTGGGATGAAATTAAAATACCCATTCAGTATGGCAGTAATTATACAATGGCTAACGAGATTATTTTAAATGCAGGAAAAGCGATTGCAGGTGATCTGACTTCCCAATCAAGAGAAATGTGGGTTTCTTTACAGCAAAAATACCGTTTGGAAGATTCTCAAACCGAATCAATGGTTTCTCTCATTGCTAACGATAACTGGGTTGAATATACACTACGTTATGTAGTTAGCTATAAAAGAAGAAGGCTTACCAAAACCGAGCTTTTTACCAGGATACTTACTGATATAGAAGCCACAAATGGTGAAATAAAATTTGCATCAGCCACATTCCAGTTGGTAGAAGGGTCGGAGATAAAAGTTTCGATGAAATAGACCGGATTTCGTAAATTATATGCATGAAAAAACCTGTAAGAATAGTAATTATAGGAGCAGGATTTGCCGGACTGAATCTTGCACGTAAACTTCATAAAAAAAGATTTGAAGTTTTCCTGGTTGATAAAAATAATTATCACCAGTTTCAACCGCTGTTTTACCAGGTGGCTACTGCCGGGCTGGAACCAGCTAATATTGTTTTTCCTCTGCGGAAAGCTTTTCAGCATTATGATGGGTTTCATATCCGCATGGCGGAACTGGTTGAAATTATTCCATCACTAAATAAAATCATTACTACAGAAAACGAAATGGAATATGACTACCTGGTAATTGCAACAGGTGTTACCAGCAATTTCTTTGGTAACAAACAAATTGAAGAGCATGCCATCCCCATGAAGTCGGTGAGTGAAGCGTTGTATATGCGTAACCGTTTTTTGCAAAACCTGGAAGATGCTTATTATGCCGATGATGAAGAGAAAGAAAGATTGAAAAATATTGTAATTGTTGGTGGCGGCCCAACCGGTGTGGAAGTAAGCGGAGCTATTGCCGACATGAGAAAATATGTGTTAAGTAAGGATTATCCCGAACTGGATTTTTCGCAAATGAGAATATTTTTGATTGAAGGATCGCCTGTATTGCTTGGTGCCATGAGTAAACAGTCGCAACAAAAATCACAGGAGTTTTTGGAAAAGATGGGAGTAACTGTGATTACCAATACAGTAGTAAAAGAATATGATGGCAGAACAGCTTTGTTGAGTAATGGCGATGCTATTCCCTCCAACACATTGATTTGGGCTGCCGGTGTAACAGCTCAAAAAATAAATGGCATACCGGCTGAGATTTTGCAAAGAGGTAACCGCATAAATGTTAACCGGTATAACCAGGTGATAGAGTTTGATAATATTTTTGTTTTAGGTGATATTGCTTATATGACTGAGGAAATATATCCTGACGGACATCCGCAGGTTGCCAGCGTGGCCATTGCACAGGGAAAGTTGCTGTCGGAAAATCTGGTACGCTTAGTACAAAAGAAATCGCTCAAAAAATTTGAGTACAAAGACAAAGGCAGCATGGCAACAGTTGGCCGTAAAAAAGCAGTGGTAGACCTGCCTCATTGGAAATTTCAGGGGGCATTTGCCTGGCATACCTGGAACCTGATCCACCTGTTCTCAATTTTAGGTGTAAAAAATAAATTAAGCATATTCTTTAACTGGGCATGGAATTATTTTTCTCCCGATCCAAACCTGAGAGTATTGATAAAACCTTTTTTGAAGAAAAAAGGTTAGCACTTCTGCATTTTAATCAAATTTTAATCTCCCCTTAACCCTCTCTTTAATCTGCGGGTATATTATTGTATCGTATTAAAACAGTACGAATGCAAAAATTATTCAATAAAATATTAGTTCCGGTTGATTTTTCGGCCAAATCAAAACTGGCTGTGGAAAAAGCCTGCGATATTGCAAAGCACTACAATTGCAGCATTCATTTATTACATGTTGTCGCTATTTCGCCTTTTGCAGCTATTGCCATGACGGAAGGCCCGATGGCTATTCCGTATGCTAATATTGAGAATAAGGATGCGATTGAAGCTGAATTTAAAAAACTGATCAATACTGTAAAACTGTTAAATGGCAATACCGTAAAAGTTGAGTACAGTATTTTACAAGGCACCTGGGATGAAGCCATTATTGATTTTACAAATCACAATGATTATGATCTGGTATTGGTAGGACAGAAGGAAAGTCTTTTGCAAAAAAGAAAGATGATTATCAATCCTGATAAGATTGCTGCCAAGGCAAATATTCCGGTCATTACTGTTCCGTCAAACAGGCGCATCACAAAACTTTATACCATCGTAATTCCTATCACCGATTTTTTACCCGTACGCAAACTGATGTATGGTGTATATATCGCCAACGGATTTGATACTACCATAAAATTACTGGGTATCGAAAATGAAAAATCGCATGATAAAGTGCAGCATTACCTGCAAAAAGCTGCCCAGTTAATAAAAGATAATTCAACCATAAAAGTTAATACACAAACAATACAAAGCCATAACGTGGCAGCAGCGGTAAACCAGTTTACCCGTAAGCAGCCTGCCGACCTGGTTATTATTAACCCGCAGACACAGACCAAGATGCCCGGATTTTTCTCTTCCTTATTTGGAAATATAATTCAGAAATATTCGGCGCCACCCATACTTACCGTTAACCCGGTTTAATCATTTTTCTCATTTTAAAAACACAATTTATTTACATGAAGAAGTTACTCACTTTAATTATGATTTTTGCTATGTCGGCTTTTGCTGTACAGGCACAAAGCATTAAAGAAGCCAGGAATGAAATTTATTATCAGCGTTACGAAACAGCTAAAACTGTTTTGCAATCTGTTATCAGCAACGATAAAACACCAGAAGCCTTTTACCTGTTGGGAGAAATTTATCTGAAAGAAAAAAATAACGATGCCGCCAGGAAGATTCTGCAGCAGGGGCTGGACTATGTTAAGGCTGAGGATATTTCTATGAAGAAAGCGCCATTGGTACATATTGGCTGGGCCCATTTATTGTTGAATGAAGGAAAAACTGCCGAAGCAAGGCAACTGATGGAAGAAGTTTTAAACGCCGGAAAAAATAAAGATGCAGATGCTTTATATGCTGCCGGCCGTGCTAATATTGACAGCAAGTATGGTGATATTACCTGGGCTGTTGCAACTTTGGGCAAAGCCGTTAACAGAGATAGAAAAAATCCTGCGGTTTATACCGCCTTAGCCGATGCTTATAAAAAAGCTATAGACGGTTCTAATGCTGTTATTTTTTACGACAAGGCTTTAAGTGTGGATTCAAAATTTGCAGAAGCCATGTACAAAAAAGGAAGATTATACAAGAGTCATAATAATCCACAGGTATATTTAGAAAAATTCAGAACTGCACTTACTATAGATGAAAATTATGCACCCGCAATGTATGAACTGTACTACTACTATTTTTATACAGATGTTGCCTATGCAAAAGAATACCTGGATAAATATGAGCAGGTTGCTGAAAAATCAATTGAGCTTGATTATATGAAAACGGATCTGTTGTT
Source organism: Ferruginibacter sp. (assembly GCA_049661965.1). GTDB lineage: Bacteria > Bacteroidota > Bacteroidia > Chitinophagales > Chitinophagaceae > Ferruginibacter. Next base: position 12,566 of record JBATAS010000335.1, read on the forward strand.
TGTTTCGCAGAAGTATCCCGAGGCAATCAGCAGTGCTAATGCTATAATGACTAAAGCAGGAAAAGGTGTGAAGCCAAGAATATACAAGTTACTGGCATACAGCCAGGCCTATTCAGGCGATTCGGTTTCGGCGTTAAAAAATATGAATACATATTTTGAAAAGCAGATTGATACATCCATTGTAGCCAAGGATTTTGAACTGAAAGCTAAACTCCTTGAAACTTTAAATCCTGATAAATCGCTTGCTTTAGAGTGGTATAAAAAAGCCGTGGCAGCTGAGGAAGATAAAAAAGAAAGAACAGGCTATATGTATGCGCTTGCCGATATACAAAAGGAACTGGGTAACCGTGAAAGGGAAGCCGTATGGAGAGAAGCTGTTTTTACCAATAAGGAAAAACCTACAAACCTGGATATATATAAGTGGGGGATGGCATTATACTCAGATGAGGATTATGTAAAAGCGGATAGTGTGTTTGCCATTTATGAAAGCAAATATCCTGAGCAAATACATGGGTACCTCTGGAGGGCAAGATGTAATGCGTTAATTGATACGGCCATGACCATGGGGCTTGCCGTTCCGCATTATGTAAAGTTGGCCAGGGTTGCCGATTCGGTTGATGCACAAAAGAATAAAGCTGTTATATTAAGAGCTTATAATTACCTGGGTATTTATGAGGCTAACATAACTAAAAACTATCCAGTTTCATTAGGATATTTTGAAAAGATGCTGGCAATAGATCCTGCAAATGCCGATGGCCTGAAGTTTTCTGAAATACTGAAAGGCTGGATTGAAAAAGCCAATGCCGAGGATGCCAACACCGAAAAAGAAACAAAAACCCAAACAGGAACAGCAACCAATGCCGAATCGGGCAAATAACAGGCTACCTGTAATAATATAAATGAAAAATCAGATTTTACGGTTTTAATAGTCAGGGGGTGCTTTTATGGCACCCTCTTTCTTACATTTGTGCGGCGTACTGTATTTAAAATTAACTGATCATATGAATTTATTTAACATCATCACCATACTGGTTGTCATTACGGCTGTATTTGCTTATTTAAATACAAGGGTCTTAAAACTGCCTGAAACTATCGGGATGATGATCATTTCATTGGTATTCTCTTTGATGTTGATAGGGTCGGGTTTAATTTTTCCGCAGATAACAGAAATTGCTACAGGGTTTATCGGTAATATTGATTTCAGTTCGGTGTTGCTGGATATTATGCTCAGCTTTTTATTATTTGCCGGAGCATTGCATACCGATGGTTCCTTGCTAAAAGCTAACCGGCGTTCAATATCTGTATTTGCCATTGTTGGGGTAATCTTATCAACAGTACTGGTGGGTACATTGTTGTTTTTCTTTTTCCAGTTATTTCAATCGCCGGTTAATTTCTGGTATTGTTTATTGTTTGGTGCTTTTGTAGCACCTACCGATCCCATTGCAGTGCTGGGTATTCTTACCAAGGCCGGCGCTCCAAAAGATGTGGAAATAAAAATTGTTGGCGAATCGCTGTTCAATGATGGTATAGGTGTGGTTTTATTTTTATCGCTGCTCGAAATAATAAATATTGGAACTGATAAAGTTTCGATGTGGGATATTTCGCTGTTGCTGGTAATGGAAATTGGCGGCGGTATACTGCTGGGCTGGCTGCTTGGTGCTATTGGATACAGGATGATGAAACGCATTGATCATTATCAGTCGGAAATATTAATAACGCTTGCCATTGTTATGGGAGGATATGCATTGGCACAGGCCTTGCATCTTTCGGGCCCGTTGGCCATGGTAATTGCCGGTTTATTTACAGGCAGCCGTTCAAAATCGGATGCCATGAGTGATACCACAGAATTATATGTTTATAAATTCTGGGAGCTTGTTGATGTGTTGCTGAATGCAATTCTGTTTGTATTGATTGGCCTGGAAATTCTGCTACTTGATTTTGATATGAGTTACCTGATTGCAGGATTGGTGGCTATTCCAATTACACTTATTGCCCGCTATATCTCACTATTATTACCGGCTTCGTTGTTCAAAAAATATATTGGTACCAGTGTAAATACTATTAAAATAATGACCTGGGGAGGTTTGCGTGGCGGACTCTCTATAGCTATGGCATTGTCACTGACAGCACCTTTGCCAAAAAACCAGTTCGTGTTTATGATCTACGTTATTGTTTTGTTTTCAATAATAGTACAAGGCTTAACTGTTGGTAAAGTGATAAAGAAACTGGTATAAGCTTAATCCAGCACTTCATACAATACCATTGCAGTCAACTTGTTTTTTAAAGCTACTGCTGTATCCACTTTTTTGCAGTTGAATGATTCCTTCACTTTTTCATAAGCTGCTTCACTGATAATGATCTTACCTTCTCCGGCAGCCGATTGCATACGTTGTGCTGTGTTTACTGTATCGCCAATAACTGTATAATCAAGCCGTCGTAATGTAGCCGATCCTATATTACCTGATATCATTTCGCCGCTGTTAATGCCGATGGAAACTTTTGGTGTAAAAGAAACGTGTTCAGATAAAGCTGGTAATTTTTCAATCTGTTTACGTACTGCCAGGCAGGCATCAATGGCACGGTCTAAATGATAATCGCCTTTAAACACAGCCATGATGGCATCGCCGATAAATTTGTCTATATAACCTTTTTGTACAATGATCTCTTTTACCATAACATCAAAATAATTATTCAGCAGCTTCACCACATTATCTGCCGATTCGCTTTCGCTGATGGAAGTAAAGCTGCAGATATCAATGAACACAACAGTTGCATCAATAGTTTCATTCATTGTCAGTGATGATTCAAACTCATGCCCGCCCATAAAATTCAGCACTGTTTCATCCACATACATTTTTAAAATATTGTTTTCTTTAATGGCCGCCATGGTATCTTTCATCTGTTGCACGTGTTTGATGGTTTTTTCCATCGTCAGTTCCAGGTCTTCAAAATTTACCGGCTTGGTAACAAAATCAAAAGCACCACGGTTCATGGCTGTACGTATATTATCCATATCGCCATAGGCCGATACAATCACCGATTTTAATAAACCATTTTGTTCATTCAGTTTTGAAAGTAAAGTAAGTCCGTCCATTTCAGGCATATTAATATCACTGAGCACCATATCCACATCTGTATTCTGTTCAAGCTGTTTCAGTGCCTGAACGCCATTTATGGCAAATAAGAATTCGTATTGATGATCACGTATCTTTTGCCTGAACTTTTGCTTTATGAGAACTTCTAGGTCTGTCTCATCATCTACTACTAATATTTTGGCCATCAGTTATTTATTTTTAATTTTTCTTTTAATACGGTAAAGTCAACAGGTTTGGTTAAAAAATCATCGGCACCCAGTTCTTTTGCTGTATTATAATTTTCAGCATCGCCGTAAGCAGTTATCATCATAACAATGGGCGGCGGTTCATGAAATTTCTGTTTGATATGCCCCAGCAGATCGAGGCCGCTCATGCCCGGCATATTAATATCCGACAGAATCAATACCGCTTCATGTTTATGAATACTGAGATAGGAGAGCGCCTCTTCGCCGGAGAAGGCGAAAACAAAATCCACTTCGCCGCTTTTAATTTCTTTACGGAACCGTTGTTCAAAAAGTGTTTTTACATCATGTTCATCATCAACTACTAAAATTTTCATTTGCTCAATTTAAGGGTTATGTGTTTAAGATAATAATAAATTGCGTGCCTTCACCTTCTTTGGTTTCAACTTTTAGTTCGCCACCATGCCCTTTAGTAACAATATCATAACTCATACTCAGGCCCAGCCCCGTTCCCTGCCCGGTTGGTTTGGTGGTAAAGAACGGTTGAAATATTTTTTCTTTTACAGATTCAGGCATGCCATCCCCATTATCAATCACTCTGATCTCAACCTGGTCCGCAATCTTTTTTGTACTTATGGAGACAGCGGGTTCATACCCCGGAATGTTCAGTTGCTTTTTTTCGTTAACTACATAAAAGGCATTGGTCAATAAGTTTAATACAACTCTGCCAATATCCTGTGGGATGATATTTATTTCTCCAAGCCTGTCATCAAAATCGGTTTTAAAAGATGCATTAAAGGATTTGTCTTTAGCCCTCAATCCATGATAACTCAACCGCAAATATTCATCGCAGAGCGCATTAATATCAGTTGGTTCTTTTGTGCCGCTACTGCTGCGGCTGTGTTGCAGCATTCCTTTTACTATGCCATCAGCACGTTTGCCATGATGGTTTATCTTTTGTTCATTCTCTTTAATAT
>JBATAS010000336.1:0-17020 GCA_049661965.1 Ferruginibacter sp.
GGGGTAGGGAATACAATACATGATATAGCGGCCGGGTTCAATCTTGTTTCCATAAACCGAAACCTGTTTAAAAAATTCAATTTCGGTAGCTTCATTGGCTCCCAGGCGCCACTCCTGTCCATAATACTGAATAACGTTTTGGGTTGCCGAAGAATCTCCAAAAATAATTCTCTTGTTTTTTTGTGGCCGGCTGTAAATGACCCTTGCAACGGGGTCGGGCATATTGGGTGTAATCATTTTTTGTTTAGGATAATCTTCGGGAAAATAGATCATATCCATTGGCGACCTGTCAATGGAAAGGATCATACTATCTTTAACGGATACCGGTATCCTCATGGTTATATTTTCATCGGCAACCTTATTTGCCTGCTGATTGCAGGAAATAAAAACAGCTGCAAACAAAACCAAGCCTGCACATAAAACAGCTTTTTTAAAATGCATGGTAAATAAATTAAAATGCTATTGGTAAGTTAAGTTTTACATTCTCCCAGGCTATAATTAAATCAGCACCGGTATCCGATTTTTCAAAAGCCATTACAAACTCTTCCTTTATTTCGGTTTGTTTTTGAACCGGTATATCAACCCGTACTACATCATTTTTTTCATCGTATTTAAATGAGCCCCAGGTATCAGTGTCTTTATTAATGATAATGGTCCATTTATCTTCATTAGGTATGGCATACATGGTATAGCGGCCTTTCTTAATTTTTGTATCACCGATCTTTACATCTCCAAAAAATTCAATTTCAGTAGCTTCATTGGCTCCCAGTCTCCAGACTTTTCCGTACTCAATCAAATTGCCAAAAACAACTCTTCCGTTTTTTTGTGGCCGGCTGTAAACAACCCTTGCCATTAACGGGTCAGTAACCTTATCCTGAATTTTAAGAACAGGATACCGATTAGGGTAATAGCTGATATCCATAGGAGATTTATCCAAAGCTGGTAATTTGGTTTGTGCCTGAAGACCGGTAAACGAAAAACAAAAAATTGTAACTGCTAAAACTAAATACTTCATACTTTTTTTGTTTAAAGATACTGAAATCAGCGCTTCAATAATTCAGCTAATTTACCGGCGGTAAAATTCTTAAGGTCGGGGAAAAAGGCAGTATAGCAGTTTTCCATGGCTGCATAATTTTGGTTGAAGATATCAAAAGCAATTTTGCTTTCGCTGATATAAGCGGCACGCTTTGCAACAGCAGCCAGGCTTTTTTCAATAGCCCATGTATATCTGTAGTTAAACAACCAGTTATGCTCCTTCATATAAGGAAACATTTTAAGAAAGGGGGCAGGAAAGATTTCAACATAAGGATCCAGCATGCGGTAGGTGGCAGTGGCAAATGCATCAAGTGCCTGCTCATCGCCAATTTCATATATATCATTCGCTAAAAAATGGTCGTACACTACATCAGCAAAGGCGCCACTGTATAATCTGTATTGTGGCCTGAAAAAAGATTTGAGCTCTTTGGTTGCGTCATGTGTATCTGTATAATTATCAATATGCCTGTGAAGCCTGATCCCTTTTTGTATGGATAAGGGGTAATCAAACTGTTTGTTGCCTTTAATATAATCGCTGATCATATTGCCAACCAGTATTTCGGACTTATTAAAGGAAAGATATGCATGGGCCAGGTAGTTCATATAGATACTAAGGTACTTAGTTTAAAACAGTTTTTAGGTTGTTGCTGTTTATACCGGCAGTAATAAAAAAAATTACCACTTTCATATTTTAACTGTTGCCTGTCATTATTTATGTTTTTTTTAAGAAAGAATTACAACTGTTTTTTTTAATTGGACGATGATCCATGAAATATGGATTTACCTGTTGGTTTTTACCGCTTATACTGCCATTAGTTTTCTTTAACAATATCTGTACAGTTTTGCTTTTATCTGCATTGTTCTGCTTATACTTTTGAGTTGTCAACAAAGCTGCCAGTCATGAGGCAGTTATTTTAAACAAACAAAAAGTATAGTTATGAAAAAGTTCAAAACCGTTTTAACAGCAATCGTAATGCTGTTCACATTCACAGCATTTGCTTCGGAGCCTGTAAAAGTATCTCCTGCAATAAAAGCTGCATTCGCAAATGATTTTTCAAAAGCCAGCGAAGTGGTTTGGGAAAAATCAAATGATTTTTATTTTGCATCATTTACACTTAACGATGTAAATATAGATGCAGCTTACAGCGAGGAAGGTTTACTGTTGGGTACTTCCAGGGTAATTTCACTGGAGCAGCTGCCGCTAAACATTTCGATGGCCGTTGAAGAAAAGTACAAGGGCTACCTGGTACACAAAATTGCCATTGAATTAACTTACGAAGGCTTAACCCGGTATTATGTTACAGCTGAAAACGACAGCGAAAAATTAAAGCTTAAGTGCTATAGCAACGGCGACCTGAATGTAGAAAACAGGATGAAAAAAATAAAAGGTTGAGTTTTGAGGATTGCCCCCGGTTTAATAGCCGGGGGATTTTTTATTTAAACCGTCCGGTCTTTATCCAACCGGTAATTATTTTTAAAGTTTCTGTATCAAAACTTTCTTCAAGTTCTCCGTATTCCTCAAAAGTACAGGTTTTACAATGCTGAAACAGGTGATTTAATCCAGGCATCTCCATTGTTGTAAAGTTTTTATGCTTACTTTTTTCCAGAATAGACTTTATGGCGCCAAGGTTTTGTGCAGCAGCAACCTGTATATCTTTTTCTCCATTTATGGCCAGCAGGGGGCAACTGATCTTGCTAAGGTAATCAGCCGGATTAATCTTTAAAAAATAAGGATACCATGGTCCGTTTAAATCTTTTATAAATGCGTTGGTAAATGCTGTTATTCCTTTTTCATCGGTTACGCCCGTTGTGTTTTTAACCGACTCGGCTGTTTTACCTGTTTGCCATTTTTTAAAAATACCAATGGTTTTTTTTGATGCTGTTGCTGAATCTTTAGCATTGATAACAGCGGTAACTACGTTTCTGTACAAAGGCCTGTATAATTCAATATCAGCTTTATTAATACCAGAAGAAAGCATAACATCTGCACTTTGCTGTTCCATCATATCCAGTACGGGTAAGGCTGGCCCGGCCAGCATTACTATAAAATGCACATCCTTTCTTCTTGAAGCAACCATGGGAGCAATTAAACCTCCTTCACTATGCCCTATCAGGCCAATACTGGTTGTATCCACATCAGCTCTAGTTTTTAAATACTCAATACCTGCCTCCACATCGTCAGCAAAGTCGGCTGTTGTAGATTTGCTGAAACTACCGGTGGTTTTCGCTACACCCCGGTCATCAACCCGTAAAACTGCAATTCCTTGCCGGGTTAAATAATCAGCCAATACGGCAAAGGGTTTATGGTCAAAAATAGTTTCATCTCTGTCCTGTGGACCGCTACCGCTAATTAAAATAACAACCGGATAAATTGGCGCCCTGAAGTAATCTACATTGGGGTCGGGTAGCGGAACGGTAAATGTTGCCCCAAAGCTGATTGATTTATCTGCGTTTGTATAAACTACGTCTTCAGACTTATAGGGAAAAGGAGGTTTTGGTGTTTGCGGCCTGTTAGGCTGATTGACTGTTGCTGTATTTCCTGTTTTTTCAAGTGTTAAGGGCAAAACCCCCGCTCCCTGATAAAAACTACCGGTAAGTTGTATTTTAGCTTCATTTAATTTACCTGCATATTTAGCATTTATGTTTTTCATTAGTAATATAACACTATCTCCCCTTACAATGGCATCGCTGCAGGGAATATTATAAGCCTGTTGCTTAGGACTATCGAAAGTTGCCGAGTATTTGTCAGCATTATCTTTAGATATATGAAATATAACCGGCAATTCGGTGCCGTTTATCTGTAATGCCCCTTCCCAGTTACCAACGGCTGGCTGACAAAAAACTTTACCTGAAAAAAAGAACAACAGCCCCGTAAAACATATCCTTATTATCATATTCATGGTTATAGATTTTATCTAAATTAACGGTTAATCTTCTTATAAGAAATAGAAAAAGTATCAACTATAAAACAATAAGATAATAAGAAATAGTTTAAGAAAAAAAGCACCTGCTTTCAGCTTTAAAATAGGTAGTTATAAAATAACCATAGATTAATTTGGAAAATCTATTTTAAATAGTACTTTTACGTCAGGATTTAGTTAACTCTGAATATCAAACTATATTTTGCTTAACATTCCTTACCTCCCCCTATCCTATCCAAAGGCTTCCCCAAAAATTGTATACTTTTAAAAAGTAACCTATAATAATATATTATGGCCAGCAGATTTATACTTATTGTTATTGCAATTCCTTTGTTGTTTTGTATTTCCTGTACCTCTACCAAAAAATTTGCTTATTTCAGAGATGTTCAGGATACCGCATTCAGAGCTGCTTTGCCTGTAATTGAGGCTCCTTTTCAAAAAAATGACCTTTTAAATATAAAAATCAGCAGCTTAAATGCTAAAGCATCAGCTGAGTTTAATCAAACAGGTGAAGCAAATGCAGGCGACGGTGGCAATAACCAGGGAACTGGATACCAAATTGACAATAATGGGAATATTGAAATACCGATGCTGGGAACAATAACTGCCGCAGGGCTTACCAAGCGGGAGCTTAAAGAAAAGATTACAAATGTAATTCTGGAAAAAAAGCTTTTATTAGAGCCGGTTGTAGCCATCCGGCAACTTAATTTTGATGTAACTATACTGGGTGAGGTAGGTAACCCTACTGTAATAAATGTACCCAGCGAAAATATATCGCTAATAAAGGCATTGGGCCTTGCAGGAGATTTGACAATTTATGGTAAAAGGGATAATATTTTATTAGTAAGAGAAGAAAACGGGGCCCGGGTAACCAGGCGTTTGAATATTAATTCAAGTGACTTTTTAAACTCACCGTATTATTATTTAAAGCCTAATGATGTTATTTATGTAGAACCAAACACAGCAAAAGTGGCTGTATCGGGCAGGTCTCAGCAAATTATTCCAATTGTTTTCACTGGTATATCAGTATTGTTACTGGTGCTGGATAAAGTAGTTAAATGAACAGTAGTAAGTTAATAAATATGAAACAGGGAAATACAGATAACGGGTTTGAGGAAAAAGAATCAAACATGGGGGAGCAGTTACTGATGAAGTATCTGCCCTATTGGCCGTTATTTTTATTATTTATGGCCATGGGAATAGGAGCTGCTTATGTTTACCTGCGTTATGCAACACCAATTTATGAAGCCTCAGCTACTTTGATTATAAAAGATGAAAAAAGAGGAAGCGAAGATTCTAAATTAATGGAGTCGCTGAATTTAATTGCAGCTAAAAAAGTAGTTGAAAATGAAATAGAAGTTTTGCAATCACGCTCGTTAATGGAAAAAGTGGTTAAAAAACTGTTTTTATACGCTCCCATGTCGGAGCAGGGAAAAGTAAAAGCAAGTGATGCTTATGTTATTTCGCCTGTTACCATACAGGCTCAAAACCCGGATTCGCTGGATGATTACGAAAAAATAAAATTCGTTTATGAAAAGGCTACCAAGACTGTTTTGCTGGATAATAAGGACAGGTACCCGCTTAACGAGTTTGTAAATACCAATTATGGGGTATTAAAATTTACACCTAACAAGTATTATAGTGCGTCAAACGCTTCAGATAAGCAATTATATTTCTCACTTGCCGATCCTACTATAGTAGCATCCGAATTCTTGGGAGGCCTTAAAGTAGCTTCATCCAGGCAATCAGCCATTGTAGATTTAAGTTACCGGGATGCGGTTCCACAAAGGGCTGCCGATATTTTAAATCAGCTGATCATTGTGTATGATCAGACTTCAAAAAATGAAATAAACACATTAGCCAGCAATACGCTTGCTTTTATTAACGAAAGGCTGGAGCTTTTAGGAAAAGATCTTGATTCAATTGAAAAGAAAGTACAAAATTTCAAATCGGGAAGTAATGCAGTAGATATCAGTTCTCAGGGGCAGGTATTTTTGCAGAACGTGGGTACCAATGATCAGAAGTTAGCCGATGTAAATAATCAACTTGCTGTAATAAACCAGGTAGAAAAATATGTTACCGGGGTAGATAAGAATAGTGCCATAGTTCCTTCAACGCTTGGTGTAAGCGATCCCATGCTTTCAAACCTGATGAACAAATTATACAGCTCACAACTGGAATACGATAAGTTAAAGAAAACTGTAGGTGAAAATAACCCGGCCTTAGTTGCTATAGCCGATGAGATAAACAAAGTTCGTCCGAGTATTATAGAGAATATCCGGAACCAGAAAAGCAGCCTGACAGCTTCAAGACAAAGCATCAGCTCAACCAACAGCGGATATAATTCTTTTTTGCAGTCGATACCACAAAAAGAACGTCAGTTACTGGAGATAAGCCGGGAACACCAGACTAAAAATAATTTATACCATTTTCTGCTTCAGAAAAAAGAAGAAAGTGAGCTTTCCTATGCTTCAACTGTTTCAAACAGCAGGGTTGTAGATGCGTCACTTGCCGGAAAGACTCCCGTTAGCCCCAAGAAAAAGCTTATCTATATGATGGCTATTATGGGGGCACTAGGTTTTGCGGTTGGAATAATTACGATTAAGGATTCCATGTCGAGTAAGGTAAAGTATAGAACAGAGATAGAAAAGATGACATCTATTCCGATTATTGCTGAGTTAACATTCGATAAAACTAAAAACCCGCTGGTTATTGAAAAAGGAAGACGTAGTATAGCAGCCGAAGAATTTAGAAAGCTTAGGGTTTCTTTATCTTTTTTAGGAATTGATCCCGAGCATAAAAAAATATTGGTTACTTCAAGTGTATCAGGCGAAGGAAAGAGTTTTGTTGCGGCTAACCTGGCTAAGAGCCTTTCGTTAACCGGTAAAAAAGTGGCTCTTGTAGATCTGGATTTAAATGTACCGTCTCTTTCAAAAATATTAAATATTGATGTGGACCAGCAACCAGATGGTGTTACCGAGTATTTAAAAGGCGAAAAGTATCCAGATGATATTATTAAACAGGTTGACAACCACGAAAACTTATTCTTTATTTCTCCGGGAGAGCTGCCTGATAACCCATCTGAGTTACTGGCAAACGGAAAGATAAATGCACTTATAGATTATTTGAACAGTCGTTTTGATATGGTGATCATTGATACTTCGCCATCAGTACTGGTAACAGACGCGTTTATATTATCAGAATTATGCGATGCAACGTTATATGTTATCCGGCATAATTATACACCAAAACTGCTGATAAAAAGAATTGAGGAAAATATTGAAGTTAACCCATTGAAGAACCTGGCAATAATCTTTAATGGTGTTAAGGCAAGAGGGTTCTTTAAAAATAATTACGGGTATGGTTATAATTATGTTTATGGAAACAAACATTATGGCTACGCTCAGCAATCAGGCAAACAAAAAAAATCAGCATAAAATTTAACTCCTATATCATGAAAAATCTATTAACTCAACTCATTTGGCTGTGACTGAGAAAGGCGAAGCCATAATGAATTGAATCCTTCCAACTATCCGATTAACTGCACATTTCTAATTTTAAAAAAATGTTATGCAGAAAAATTGGCACGCTGTTTACACAAAGCCGCAATCTGAAAAGAAGGTTGCTGCCTTGTTGAGAAAAAAGAAGATCGAAGTTTTTGTACCCATGGTGTATGTTAAGACTAACACTTTCCTTGGCCACAAATTTATTTTCGAACCCTTGTTTAAGTCCATTGTGTTTGTAAATGTTGAGCAACAGGATATTAAAACCCTGAATCAAACAAATGGAGTGATTAATCTATTGTACTGGTTGGGAAAACCGGCTGTAATTGCCGAGCCCGAAATAACCGCAATTAAAGATTTTATTGAAAACTACAGAAACATTAAGTTAATGCCGTCATCAGTGAATAAAGATGAGGAAACGGCAGTAAACACAAATGGATCTACATTTTCAATTGACGGCAGATTATATGCCGTAAAAAACAAATCAATTAAAGTTAACCTGCCTTCGTTAGGTTACTCATTAGTTGCTGAACTTGAAGAGAAAAGCATCTTTGTACAGGAAACACCGGGAATACAGAATTATAGATTTGCTCATTCATGATGAACGAAAATGACAGTATTTACATAGCAGGTCACAACGGAATGGTTGGATCTGCTATTGTAAGGGCTTTAAAACAAAAGGGATTTAATAACCTTATTTGCCGTACCTCAAAAGAGCTTGACCTTAGAAACCAAGATGCAGTTGAAAAATTTTTCGCCACAGAGAAACCACAATTTGTCTTTCTGGCGGCTGCTAAAGTAGGGGGCATTGTTGCCAATAATACTTACCGGGCAGATTTTCTATATGACAACCTGATGATGGTTTCAAACATCATTCATGCTGCTCATGCCAACAACGTTTCCAAGCTTCTTTTTCTGGGGAGTTCATGTATTTATCCTAAAATGGCCAAACAGCCGCTTAAGGAAGAATACCTGTTAACCGGGCCATTGGAACATACCAATGAACCCTATGCTATTGCAAAAATAGCAGGCATAAAATTATGCGAATCATACCGGGATCAGTATGGAGCAAATTATATAAGTGTAATGCCCACTAACCTGTACGGCCTTAATGATAATTATCATCCCGAAAACTCTCATGTACTGCCGGCACTTCTACGCAGGTTTCATGAAGCGAAAGAAGCCGGTTTAAAAGAAGTGGTTATTTGGGGGTCGGGCAATCCCAGAAGAGAATTTTTATATGCCGATGACCTGGCCGATGCCTGTTTGTTTTTAATGAATACCTATAATGAAAAAGAGATCATCAATATAGGTTGCGGAGATGATTTAAGTATAAAAGAACTGGCTGAATTAATAAAAGAAGTTACAGGTTACACAGGTAATATGCTGTTCGATACATCAAAACCAGACGGTACTCCACGAAAATTATTGGACGTCTCCAAAATAAATGCCATGGGATGGCGTTATAAAACTCCCCTGAAAGAGGGTATATTTACTGCGTACAAAGACTTTTTGTCGTAGTAATTTTTCTTTACTAACCCAATAAAAAATAGATTTTAAAATGAAAACTGCTTTAATAACAGGTGTTACCGGACAGGATGGAGCTTATCTTGCAGAATTGCTGTTGGAAAAAGGATACCGTGTACATGGTATAAAAAGAAGGTCTTCTTTAATGAATACAAACCGGATTGATCATTTATACCAGGATCCGCATGAAAAAGATATCAGGTTTACCCTGCATTATGGTGATATGACAGATAGTACAAACCTTATCCGCATTGTTCAGGAAACACAGCCCGATGAGATTTATAACCTGGCTGCCATGAGCCATGTTAAAGTTAGTTTCGACACACCGGAATATACCGCCAATGCAGATGGAATTGGAACTTTGAGGCTGATGGAAGCTATACGCATTTTGGGTATGGAAAAGAAAACAAGAATTTACCAGGCATCTACATCTGAGTTATACGGACTGGTTCAGGAAGTGCCACAAAGAGAAACTACTCCTTTTTACCCAAGAAGCCCATATGCGGTTGCTAAATTGTATGGATATTGGATTGTGGTAAATTACAGGGAAGCTTACAATATGTATGCATGCAATGGTATATTGTTTAATCATGAGAGCCCTTTACGTGGCGAAACCTTTGTAACCCGGAAAATAACTATGGCTGTATCTTCAATAGCGCTTGGCCAGCAGGATACTTTATATTTGGGAAACCTGAATGCACAAAGAGATTGGGGACATGCTAAAGATTATGTTGAAGCTATGTGGCTGATATTACAGCAGGACAAACCCGATGATTTTGTAATTGCAACAGGTACAACAACCAGCGTAAGAGATTTTATCAAGATGGCATTTAACGAAGTTGGAATTGAACTTGAATTCAGCGGTGAAGGAGTTAGTGAAAAGGCCAAAGTTAAATCATGCAGTAACCCGGCTTACCAGGTAGCTGTAGGTAATGTTGTAGTTGCAGTTGATCCCGAGTATTTCAGACCTACCGAAGTTGAATTGTTGATTGGCGACGCTACAAAAGCAAAAGAAAAATTAGGGTGGACTCCAAAGTACGATCTTCCTGCTTTGGTAAAAGAAATGGTGGCAAGTGATATTCAACATGTACGCAAAACGCTGGCTCAAAACAAAGTGTAATTATCTCAGCTTGTATAAAAAATAAAGCCTTGTGTATTGGGCTTATTTCAGAATTAACTGCTGCTTAGCTGGCCAGTTTACCTTATTTCCGGGTATTTAATTTCCGGTAAAACACAGAAAAACGATGGTTATAAAAAAGCAAATGGGTGCTTTATGGCAGTCGGTAATAAATTTTTTTACAAAAGGCCACCCCAGAAGTCTTGAGGCAAAGAAAAATATCATTGCTTCTTTATTAATTAAAGGGGTCAGCATTGCTATCGGTTTAATTCTTGTGCCGCTTACCATTCATTATGTTAATCCTTCGCAATACGGTATCTGGATCACCTTAAGTTCTATGGTAGCCTGGATATCTTTTTTTGATATTGGATTTACACATGGCCTCCGAAACAAATTTGCAGAAGCAAAAGCCAATGGTAATAAAGAACTGGCACGAACTTATATAAGCACTACCTATTTCTACATTGGCGTTATCTTTATTGCCCTGTGGGTTATCTTAATAATTGCAACACAGTTTATCAACTGGCATAAATTATTAAACGTACCAGCAGCTATGGAAAAAGAACTGGCTGTTTTGGCCATGTTGATATTCTCCTACTTTTGTCTGCAATTCATTTTCCGCATCATTACTACAGTATTGGTTGCCGATCAAAAACCGGCAAAAGCATCTCTTATTGATATGCTGGGCCAGTTATTTTCGTTGGTTATTATTTTTATATTAACCAAATCAACAAGTGGCTCTTTGCTGAACCTGGCGCTCGCAATCGGAATTGCTCCAACCCTGGTTCTGGTAATCGCAAATATTTTCTTTTTTAAAACATATTATAAAGATTACAAACCTACATTCAGGTTAGTGAAAAAAAAATATGCAAAAGATATAATGACGCTGGGAATGCGTTTTTTTATACTTCAGATTGCTGCTATCATTCAGTTTGAATCAATCTTGTTTTTAATAGCTCACTATTTTAAACCTGAGCAGGTAACACCTTACAGCATAGCGTACAAATACTTTTTTACCTTGCAGATGATCTTTACTATTCTGCTCTCTCCTTTATGGAGCGGGGTAACAGATGCTTATAACTCCGGCGATATGGACTGGATAAAAAATGCTATAAAAAAATACCTGCTGATGTTAATTCCTTTTTTATTGCTGGGCGGAGTTATGCTTGCAGTTTCTCATATTGTATATGACATATGGGTAGGTAAAGAAGTGGTTTATGTTAAGTTCACACTCTCGTTGTTGTGTTATATCTTTTTTTCGGTAACCATGTTTGCCAGCATTTTTGTTTCGGTGATTAATGGTATCGGCGCTTTACAAATACAGTTTTATGCCTCTCTTATCACACCAATCCTGTTTTTAACTTTATCGCTGGTGTTGATAAAACGGTATCATTGGGGCGTTGAATCTATATTAATATCTTCCATTGTATCGAATGTATTTGGCTATATAATAGCACCGGTACAGGTGTACCAGGTTTTTTATAAAAAATCTGTTTCCAGAATATGGTATAAATAAGCTAATGCTAAATACCTTTTAAACAAAATCAGTAAATCGGTAAAACAATGATTGCCGAAAAAAAAATGATCAAAGTTGTACATATTCAATTTTCAACAGAATCCGGTGGCCGGGCGGCCCTAAGGCTTCAAAGAGCTTTTTTGCATAAGAATGTTGATTCCAGTATTGTGTCTCTTTTATCAGGTATGCCCGGCAGCTCCGGAATTAGATTTTTAGGTAAACGGGCAAAATTAATTTCCCGGATTGATAATAAGATTCAGGCGTTTCTCACCAGGAAAATACCTGTGAAAATGGGTTCGTTTTCATATCCGGTTCTGGGCAGTAATGTAGCAAAATATAAAGAAGTTAAGGAAGCCGATATTATTTATATTCATTGGGCTTTAAACGGGTTATTGAATTTTAAAAGTTTTGAACAGATAGCCAGACTTAATAAGCCGGTGATTATATTTTTACACGATATGTGGGCTATAACCGGAGGTTGTCATCACAGTTTTGATTGCTCAAAGTACAGAACAGAAGGCTGTCATACATGTCCGATGTTTCAGCATAAAATTAAAAATGATTTATCAGCCAAAGAATTCAAAAAGAAAAAAAGACTTTATTCAAAATATAATAATCTGAATTTTGTAGCGCCAAGTAAATGGCTATATGAATGTGCACAGGCATCTTTGCTTACAAAAGATAAACCTGTTTTTTACATACCTAATATCCTGGATGATACTGTTTTTAAAGCTTACGATAAAGTAACTGCCAAACAGATTCTGAATATACCTGTTACTGAAAAGGTGATTGCTTTTGGTGCAATTCATGTCAGTAGTCCTTACAAAGGCTGGGCATATTTACAAAAAGCGTTAGAGATATTTCACTCGGAACTTGCTGATACAAATATTTCGGTTTTGGTTTTTGGCAGTGGTTATAATAAACAGCTTGATGATGCCATTCCCTTTAAAACAAAATTCATGGGTTACCTGAGCGATGAATATACAACAGCACTTGTGTATAATGCGGCAGATGTATTTATTGCACCTTCTTTAGCGGAGGCATTTGGTTACGTTGTTATGGAGGCTTTAAGCTGCGGTACACCGGTAGTAGGTTTTAATGTAGGCGGTATACCGGACTTGATAAAACATAAAGAGAATGGATATCTTGCAAAGTACAGAGATGCAGAAGATATTGCTGTTGGCATTAAGTATTGCTTGCAAAATAATATAAAAGGCAGCTTGTTGCCAGAACTTAATCCACAGTTAACCCTTCAAAAGCATCTTGATTTGTTTGAACACATAAACAATGTAAAGAATAGATAGTGCAATCTAATTATATACTTGACCCAAGGTTGACTTATATAAGTAACAACAGGCTGAAAAGCCTGAACTTATTCTGGTCGGGGTACTTGATATTTATTTTAGCTTATACGCTTACTACTACAATAGTTTACCTGAGTTATGTAATGCTGCAGGCTGTACAGCTTGTTGGACTAATGATGTTTTTAACCGGTTTAACAGGGCTGGTTAAATTCAAATTTGATAATAAATTTTTTGGATTTTTATTTACACTTTTTTTCAGCTGGCAAATCATAACTATATTCCGTGGGTTTCAGTTTAATTCAGATTTCATCAAGCTGATGATATTTGATCCCGGCTTCGGGATATTTACTTACCTGGCTCCGGCTATTGTATTATTTCCACGCAACCTTTCTTTTTATAAAAAACTGTTTAATGTAATCATTATATTAAACATCTTTTACCTTATTTATAATTTAATCTTTTATAAAGACATTACTAACTCTGACCGTACCAGTTTAAGAAGTCAGGGAATGATGGAAAGCTTTACAATCATTCTTGCTTTTCATGCTGGGTTTATTTTGCTTACTTATATTTATCATTCTTCAAAGCGGCGTTTTTTTACATTAGGTATACTGCTGCTTACTATTTTACTGGCTATTTACAGAGCCCGCAGGGGATTAATATTTATGTGTGTAACAACGTTGCTTTGTTATTTTATGATTTACCTCATTACTACCAAGAAGAAGTTTTTGATTATTTATGCTTCTGTACTTTTATCGGTAGTAACCATATATTATATCAGCAATATTTATAAACAAAGCGAAGGCGGGCTATTTGGTTACCTGATGGCAAGAGGTGATGAAGATACAAGATCGGGTGTAGAAGAATACATGATTGCAGACATGAGTGAAACCGATTGGATAATTGGCAAAGGAATAGCAGGTGAATATTATTGTCCTAATATTGATGTTAATGATGTAACCGGTTACAGATCTGTAATTGAAACGGGTTATCTCCAGATGATGCTTAAGGGAGGAGCGGTTAGCCTGGTGCTGTATTTGCTCATTGGTATACCGGCTATGTTCCTCGGCCTGTTTGCTTCTAAAAATATTCTTTCCAAGGCATGTGGTATGTGGATATTACTTTCAACCATTTATATTTACCCGATTGTGGTAACCGGGTTCGATGTGCGGTACCTCATTTACTGGCTTGCGATTAGCATTTGCTATTCTAAAAAATTACGGAACATACCTGATGATGTTTTAAAAGAATTTTTTCAACGAAAAGATAAAATTTCAAAAGAACTTTTCTTTTAAGAGATATAAAAAATGATAAAGAATTACCCTAAAATATTAATAATAGGTCAGTCGTTTAATAAAAAAAGCGGAGGAGGTGTTACTATTTCAAATTTATTTACCGGCTGGCCAAAAGAAAGGCTGGCAGTTTTGTCCAACACAAATTTATCAAGCGGTTTAGATTGTTCAGTTTGCGATACTTATTATCAGCTTGGGTACAACGGAAAGCTGCACCCGTTTCCGCTTAATCTTATTCTACCCAAAATACAATGCGGTTTACTGCCTGTACAGGATAAAGCACAGGCAGAAACTGACACAACGCAAAAAGCAGGCAGCGGAAAGTACAAGATCATTTACAATCTGTTGGCAGCCACGCTTCATTTCTTCGGAGTATATAATTTGTTTTATAAATTAAAGATTGACGACGATTTTAAAAATTGGATTAAAGCATATAACCCAGATATTATTTATACACAGCTTGCGTCGTTAGAGCTGATACGCTTTGTAAGTGATGTGGAAAAATTATTACAAAAGCCTGTAGCTATACACATGATGGATGATTGGCCAGTTACTATAAATAAACCAGGGTTGTTTTATAATTATTGGCAACGGGTTATTGATAAAGAGTTCAGGGCTTTGCTAGGTAAAACATCTATCTTTATTAGCATTTCCGATGCCATGGCCGAAGAATATAAAAAACGATACGGCCGGGATTCATTTGCTTTCCACAACCCGATAGATATAAATTTCTGGAAACCTCAAACAGAAAAGAATTATACAATTAAAGATAAGTTTACCATTTTATATGCCGGCCGTATTGGTTTCGGAATAGCGCACTCAATTGCAGATATTGCCGATGCAGTAAATGAAATTTGTAAAACCCACAATAAGATTGTTTTTGAAATTCAAACCGGCGAAGTTGAAGAATTAAATAAACGGGTGAAATTAAACGAACATGTTAAATGGATGAAACCGGTTGAATATGCTCAGCTTCCCGAAAAATTTTCTGGAGTCGATTTGTTGCTGCTGCCGCAGGATTTCGACAGGAAAAGCGTGGATTTCCTGAAATACTCTTTTCCAACCAAGGTAAGTGAATACATGATTTCGGGTACACCCATACTGGTGTATGGCGATATGAGGACAGGGCTGACTAAATATGCCATAAAAGAAAAATGGTCTTATGTAGTTACTGAAAATAAAAAAGAAAATCTGGTGGCTGCCATAAACAGTTTGTATAACGATGAATCTTTACGAATACAATTGGCGCAAAAGGCACAGCAGATTGCATCAGAACGTGAAGATGCGGTAATTGTAAGAGAAAATTTCAGAAAAATATTTATTACTTCATAAAAAACCGATCAGTTAGTTGTTATTGATTAATTTATCAAATCAAGTAACTTGTAAGTATGAAATTCAGAAACCTTTCACATACAACAGATGTTTTAATAAGAAGAATACATTTTCTTTTTGGTAAAAGAAATATCCTGTCGGCAAAGTGGTGGGGTGTACAACTTGGACAAAATGCCCGGTTTGATGGTAAATGTCATTTTAAAAGATACCCTAAATCTAAAATTATTGTTGGGAATAACTGTGAATTCCTGTCCCGGCCCAATGCCAATCTTATTGGTATAGACAGACCTTGCATGATATCAACATTAACAGAAACTGCAATGATTGAAATTGGCGATAATTGCGGATTCAGCGGCACGGTGATTGGAGCATTTACATCAATCAAAATTGGTAACAATGTACGCTGCGGAGCCAATACACTCATTACTGATTCAGATTGGCACCCGGATGACCCAAGAGTTGGCCCGTCAAAAGAAGTGATAATCGGTAATAATGTCTGGTTGGGTTTAAATGCGGTTGTTTTAAAAGGTGTGGAAATTGGCGACAATGCTGTGATTGGTGCCAACAGCCTGGTAACAAAAAATATCCCGGCAAATGTAATAGCAGCAGGAAACCCTTGTAAAGAAATTGCAAAACTGAAAATATGAATGAACAGGATTGCAATATTGTAATTATGGGTGTCTCCTGTTTCGATGGAATGGCAAGCTCTATGCGGGTTAGAAATTTAACGGAGCCGCTTATTGAAAAAAAACTGGTTACTGTTAATAATCTTATTTATCAAAAAGATAATAAAGAACCAATTGGAAAAGCAGGGTATAAAAATAATATTCAGTTTAAAGTAATTGGTTTCAGGCTGGCTAATATTTTTTCCATCTTTCCGTTTTTTTACGGAGGCATTTCATTTATAAAAAAATTTAGGGTTAAAGGAAAGAAAAATATTATTTACAATTATAACTATCCCGATATTAAGAATATCATTTTTATTCTTTATGCCCGGATGATCGGGTATAAAATAATATTTGATATCATTGAAGATAACAGCTATCAGGATCATAATGGATTTATCAACAAATTCAGAATTAAAACATCGCTTTTTTTGTTCAGATTTTCCAGGCATTTTTCTGACGCCATGCTGGCTATATCCAATCATTTAAATAAACTTGTAAAAAGTACATTTAAAGACAAGATTCCCGTTTACCTGATTCCTATCACTGTAAACCTGAACTATTTTAAAACACCTGGTATTTCTACCGGCAGCACTGAGAAACTTAAGATATTTTACGGCGGTTCATTCGGCCATAAAGACGGGTTGGAGTACCTGGTAAAAGCTTTTGATGAGTTGGGCAATAAAACTGAAAATGTTGAATTGATATTATCGGGCCTGGCACATAAAGATGATTTTGACAGGATTAACAAACATATTCAGAAAGCGGCAAACCGCCATCGCATATTGTACAAAGGTTACCTGAGCAC